>NZ_JABEMA010000013.1 GCF_013004605.1 Pseudokineococcus marinus | reverse complement strand
CGACGGCGGCGGCGCTCGTCGTGGAGGCGGCCGGCTCGCCGACCCTGGCGCGGCTGGCCCTGGCGCTGGCGCCGGGCGAGGACCCCTTCGGGCCGGGCCTGGAGGGCGTGCTGCGCGCCGTCGTCGCCGCCGACCCGGTGGCCGCCCGCCGGGCGGCGGCGGCCGTCGAGGTCGAGCCGGACGCACCGGCGGTGTCGCCCTCCCCCGACGTCCCCGGCCGGCGCGGCTAGCCCGTCGGACCGTCGCCGTCCCCGTCCTCGCGCACCGCCCCGCGCGCCACCGGGTCGTCGACGGGCGGCAGCGGGCCGCGCGGGTCCGACGGCCCGATGACGGCGCCGAGCACGCCGGCGTTGGGCACGCGCACCACACCCTCGGGCGTGCGCAGCACCAGGTGGGTGAGGGTCGCGCCGACGACGCGGCCCTCGAGCAGGCCGCCCGTCGTCCCGCCCCGCAGGCGCAGGAGGTCCCCCGTGCCGTAGGGCCGCGTCAGCAGGAGCACCAGCCCGGCGAAGACGTTGCCCAGCACCTGCTGCAGCGCGACGCCGAGCACGACGCCCGTGAGCGCCCCGCCGAGCAGCAGCGCCCGCAGCGGCACCTGCAGCGCGTCGAGCACGAGGAGGACGGAGAGCACCCCGCCGACGGCGAGCACCGCGTTCTGGACGGGCACCGCCGCGGCCTCCCCGCCACGGCGGCCCGCCGCCGCGGAGAGCCCGGCGGACGCCGCCCGCACGAGGAGCACCAGCGCGAGCGCCAGCACGACGGCGCAGGCCACCTGGACGGCGCGCTGGGCGCTCGAGCCCTGCAGGTCGCCCGCGGCGGCCGCGACGACCTCGGCGGCCACGGCGACCGCGGCGGGCACGACGTAGCGCCACGCCCGGGGCGCCCGGCGGGCGACCGCCGGGGGCGCGGCGAACGGCTCGTCCGGGACGTCGGCCGCCGCCGGGACGGGCCTCACCGGCACCGGCGCACCCCTCCCACCGTCACCGGCGACCCCGCCGTGCGCGTCACCGGGAGGTCACTCCCACTCGATGGTGCCCGGCGGCTTGCTCGTGACGTCGAGCACCACGCGGTTGACCTCGTCGACCTCGTTGGTGATGCGCGTGGAGATGCGCGCGAGCAGGTCGTGCGGCAGCCGCGACCAGTCGGCGGTCATGGCGTCGTCGGAGCTCACGGGCCGCAGCACCACGGGGTGGCCGTAGGTGCGCCCGTCCCCCTGGACGCCGACGGAGCGCACGTCGGCGAGCAGGACGACGGGGCACTGCCAGATCGAGCGGTCGAGGCCGGCCTCGGTGAGCTCTTCGCGCACGACCGCGTCCGCCGCGCGGAGCGTCTCGAGCCGCTCGCGCGTGACCTCCCCGATGATGCGGATGCCGAGGCCCGGGCCCGGGAAGGGCTGGCGCCACACGATGGCCTCGGGCAGCCCCAGCTCCGCGCCGACGGCGCGCACCTCGTCCTTGAAGAGGGTCCGCAGCGGCTCGACGAGCTCGAACTGCAGGTCGTCGGGCAGGCCCCCGACGTTGTGGTGGCTCTTGATGGTCGCCGTCGAGCTCGCGCCGCCGTGCAGGGCGCCGCCGGACTCGACGACGTCGGGGTAGAGCGTGCCCTGCACGAGGAAGCGGACCTCGGCGCCCTCCTCGCCGGCCTTGGCGACGAGGTCGGCGGCCGCGCCCTCGAAGGCGCGGATGAACTCGCGGCCGATGGCCTTGCGCTTCTCCTCCGGGTCGGTGACCCCGGCGAGCGCGCGCAGGAAGGCGTCGGCGGCGTCGACGACGACGAGGTCGATGCCGGTGGCCTCGACGTAGTCGCGCTCGACCTGCTCGGCCTCGCCCGCGCGCAGGAGGCCGTGGTCGACGAAGACGCACGTGAGCTGGTCCCCGACGGCGCGGTGCACGAGGGCGGCGGCGACGGCCGAGTCGACCCCGCCGGACAGGCCGCAGACGACGCGGGCCGAGCCGACCTGGGCGCGGATGCGCTCGACCTGCTCGTCGATGACGCCCTCGGTCGTCCAGTCGGCCGGCACGTCGACGCCGCGCAGGAAGTTCTCGATGACCTGCTGGCCGAACGTCGAGTGCTTGACCTCGGGGTGCCACTGGACGCCGTAGAGGCGCCGCTCGTGGTCCTCGAAGGCCGCGACGGGGGCGCCGGGCGTCGAGGCGGTGACGGTGAAGCCGGGCGGGGCGCTGCGGACGGCGTCCCCGTGGCTCATCCACACGCTCTGCGTGGCCGGCTGGCCGTCGAGCAGGACGCTGCGGCGGGCGGCGGGAGTCTCCTCCACGGGCTCCAGCGCGGCGTCGGTGCCGCCGTACTCGCGCAGGCCGGTGCGCGCGACGTCGCCGCCGAGCGCCTTGGCCATGGCCTGGAAGCCGTAGCAGATGCCGAGCCCGTACCGCCCGCCGCCGTAGACCCGGACGCCGACGAGGAGGCCACCGGGGCCGCCCTCGCCCGCCCGCGCCGCGGACAGGGCGGTGGCCGCCGTCCGCAGCAGCTCCTGCTTGGTCTCGCGCGCTGCCTGGATGTCCACGGGCCCTCCTCCTGCCCCGCCGTCGGTGACGGGACCTCTGCGGTGACGGTGACGGGGCGTCTGCGCTGCTCACCGGTCGTGGCCGAGTGTGGACCCGACCCCCGACAGCCGCGGCCCGGACCGAGCCGTCCCGCCCCGCTCGTCCCGCCCCGCTCGTCCCGCCCGGCTCGTCTCCGCCCCGCCCCGCCGCGTCGGCGGCGGCGGTCCGGTGCTGGCACCTCGGTGCTGATCGGGCGCGGCTGTCGGCGTCCCCTGCTCCACTGGGCGCGTGGACCCCCGCGCGACGCCCCCGGCCGGCTACGACCCGCTCTTCCTCGGCACCTCCGTGCCGCTGCCGCGCCGGCGCGGCGGCGGCGCCACCGACCTGGTCGAGCTGCCGAGCACCCACTTCACGGTCCTCCTCGACCGGGGGCGGCGCCTGGCCGCGGCCACGGCCGTCGTCGTGGACGGCGCCCGGCTGCGCGACCTGCCCCGCTCCGGGGACTGGCGGCCCGACCCGCGGGTCGCCCAGCAGGACCAGGCGGGGGAGGAGCTCTACGCGCGCAACGACCTCGACCGCGGCCACCTCGTCCGCCGGCTCGACCCGGTGTGGGGGGAGCCCGAGGAGGCGGCGCGGGCGGAGGCCGACACCTTCACCTACCCGAACGCGGCGCCCCAGGCGTCCGCCTTCAACCAGTCGAAGGAGCTGTGGCTGGGGCTGGAGGACCACGTGCTGCAGGCCGCCGAGGCCGGTCGGCGGCGGCTCGCCGTCCTCACCGGGCCCGTCCTCGCCGACGACGACCCGCTCTACCGCGGCGTCCAGCTGCCCCGCCTCTTCTGGAAGGTCGTCGCGTGGGCCGCGCCGACCCCGGAGGGCGAGCGCCTGGCGGCCGTCGCCCACGTGCTCGACCAGACGCCGCAGCTGGGGTCGGTGGACCTCCAGGCGGCCTCCGCCCGGGCCGCGCTCGCGGACGAGCCGCCGCCCCTGGGGCCGTTCCGCACCTTCGCCGTGCCCGTCGCCGACGTGGCCGACCTCACCGGGCTCGACCTCGGCCCGCTCGCGGGCGCCGACGTCCTCGTCGTCCCGGCCGGCGCCGCCGACGCGGGAGGCGCCCGGTCGCGCTGGCGCGAGCTGCGCTCGCTCGCCGACGTCGCGGTGGGGCGGTGGCCGGTGCCGTAGCGTGCCCGCGCCGGTCGCCCGCCGGAGGTCGCCGGCGTCCCGACGCCGACGCGCCGACCCCGGACACCGACCCCGCCGCGCCGACCCGACCCGCCGACCCGCCGACCGAGGAGCCGTCCTGCGCCCGTCCCGCCGTCCGCGCCGCGACGCGCCCGGCGACCCGCCGGCGACGGCGGACGGTCTGCTGCGCCTCGTCGTCCGACGCCAGCGGCGGCGCCTGGCCGTGGCGTGCCCGCTGCTCGGGCTGTGGGCCCTGTGCGAGGTCCTCGTCCCCGTCGCCGCGGGGTGGACCGTCGACCGGGCGGTCCTCACCGGCGACGTCACCGCGCTCGTCACCTCCGTGCTCGCCATCGCCGCCCTCTTCCTCGTCCTGTCCCTCAGCTACCGGCACGGCATCCGGCCGCTGCTGGCCGCGCAGGAGCACGAGGGCCACGCCCTGCGGGTGGCCGTCGCGCGCCGCTCCCTCGACCCCCGGGGCGCACGCCACCACCGCGCCGACGGGGAGGTGCTGTCCGTGGCGTCCTCGGACGCCGAGCGCACCGCGGACGTCCTCGACGCCGTCGCGCTGGTCGTCTCGGCCGTCGTCTCCCTCGGCGCCGTGGCCGTCACGCTCCTCGCGCTGCACGTCCCGCTGGCCCTGGCGGTGCTCGTGGGCGCGCCCCTGGTCTCCCTGGCCCTGCGGGGCCTCGGACCGCTCGTCACCCGCCGCGCGAGCGCCCAGCAGGAGGCCGTGGCCGCGACGTCCGCCCTGGCGACCGACCTGGTGCGCGGCCTGCGGGTCCTCCACGGGCTCGGGGTCGCGCCGGCCGCGGCGGCCCGCTACCGCCGCTCGAGCGACGCCGCGCTCGCGGCCTCGCTGCGGTCGGCGGCGGCGGACGGCGTCCAGCTGGGCGCGACGACGCTGCTGAGCGGCGCCTTCCTCGCCGCCGTGGCCGGGGCGGCCGCCGTCCTCGCCCTGCGGGGCGACCTCAGCGTCGGCGAGCTCGTCGTCGTCGTCGGCCTCGCCCAGCACCTGTCCCAGCCGGTCCGTCTCGTGGGGGCGGCCCTGGCGCGCCTCGCCGCCTCCCGGGCCAGCGCGGCGAGGGTCGCGGCGCTGCTGGCGGAGGAGCACGTGGCCCCCGCCGGTGGCCTGGCGCCCTCGGGGTCGCCCGCGCTGCACGTGGAGGGCCTGCGCACCGGGCGCCTGACCGGCCTGGACCTCGACGTCCGACCGGGGGAGCTGGTCGCCCTCGTCGCGGAGGACCCGGCCGACGCCGCCGACCTCCTCGACGTCCTCGCCGGGCGCGTGCCCCCCGGCGAGGTCGGCCGTGCCGTGCGCCTGGACGGCGCCGCCTGGGCCGACCTCGACGCATCAGCCGTGCGCGAGGTCGTCCACGTCGAGCCGCACGCGACCTCGCTCTTCGAGGGCACGCTGGCCACGAACCTCGACGTCGCGCCCGCCCGACCTCGCTCGGGCGGCCCCACCCTCGCGCAGGCGCTCGCCGCCGCCGGGGCCGACGAGGTCGTCGGCCTCGACCCGCGCGGCCTGGACCGGCCGCTGCTCGACCGCGGGGCCGGCCTCTCCGGGGGCCAGCGCCAGCGCCTCGGGCTGGCGCGGGCGCTGCTGGCCGACCCGCCGCTGCTCGTCCTGCACGAGCCGACGACGGCGGTCGACGCCGTCACCGAGCAGACCGTCGCCCGCGGGCTGCGCGCCCTGCGTCACGACGCCGCCGACCCGACGGCGGCCCCGCGGAGCACGCTCGTCGTCACGGCCGGCCCGGCGCTGCTGGCCGTGGCCGACCGGGTCGTCCTCGTGCGCGGCGGCCGGGCGGCGGGCACGGGCGCCCACGCCGACCTCGTCCTCGCCGACCAGCACTACCGCGCGGCGGTGCTCGGGTGAGCGCGGTGGACGGCGCGAGCCGGACGGGCCCGGACGCGAGCCGGGGCCCGAGCCCGAGTCGGAGCCAGGGTCCGAGCCAGAGCCGGAGCCCGGACGCCTTCGCCCCCCTGCCCGAGGGTCCCGACGAGGAGGCCGGCCGGGCGCTGCTGCCCGTGGCGAGCCGTCGCCGGGCGTGGGCGGCCGTGCGCGGGGAGCTGGTGCGCACGCCGTGGCGCACCGCCGCCGCCCTCGGGCTCAGCGCCGTCGCGGCGGCGCTCGGGCTCGTCGCCCCCTGGGCGCTGGGCCTGCTCGTCGACGTCGTCGCGCGCGAGCGCGGCCTCGCCGCCGCCGGCGCGGGCGGGTCGGCGGAGGGAGCGGCGGCGCTCGTCCCGGTGCTCGTGCTCCTCGTCGCCGGCGCGCTCGCGGCCGGCGCCGCCTCGGGGCTCGCGGCGGCGGCGGTCGCCCGGGCGGGAGCCCGCGCGCTGGCCGGTCTGCGCACCGCGGTGGTCGACCGCGTGCTGCGCCTGCCCACGTCCGTCCTCGAGCGGACGGGGACGGGCGACCTCCTCGCGCGCGTCGGCGACGACGTCGCGGTCGTCACCCGGGCCATCGCCGAGGTGGTCCCGCAGGTGCTCGCGTCGGCGCTCACCGTCGTCCTCACGGCGGCGGCGCTGACGGCGGTGGACTGGCGCGTCGGCGTGGCCGGCGTGCTCTGCCTGCCCGTCTACGTGGGCGCCCTGCGGTGGTACCTGCCCCGCTCCGGGCCCCTCTACGCGCTCCAGCGGACCGCTCAGGGCGCGCGCTCCCAGGCGCTGCTGGGCGCTCTGCAGGGCGCACGCACCGTGCGCGCGCTGCGGGCGGAGGAGGCGCGCGCAGCCGACGTGGAGGCCCGCTCCGCGCGCGCCCGCGACCTCGCGATCACCGTGCTGCGGCTCTTCACGCGCTTCGCCTCGGCGATGAACCTCGCCGAGGCGGTGGGCGTCGTCGCCGTCCTCGGCACGGGGTTCTGGCTCGTGCGCGGCGGCACCCTGACCGTCGGCGAGGTGACGACGGCGGTCCTGCTCTTCCTGCAGCTCTTCGGGCCCCTCGGCGTGCTCCTGACGTCCTTCGACGACGTCCAGTCGGCCGGGGCGAGCCTGGCCCGCCTGGCCGGCGTGGCGCAGATGCCCGCGCCCGCGGCGCCCGTCGCCGCGCCGGCCCCGGCGGACGCCTCCGTCCGCGTGGACGACGTCGTGCACCGCTACGACGGCGGTCCTCCGGTGCTGCACGGGGTCGACCTCGCCCTCGCGCCGGGCGAGCACGTCGCCGTGGTCGGTGCCAGCGGCGCCGGCAAGTCGACGCTGGCGGCCCTGGTGGCGGGCGAGCTGGCCCCGGCCGCCGGGCGGGTCCTCCTCGGAGGCACCGAGGTGGGCGCGCTGGACCCGGAGCAGCGCCGGCGGTCCGTGGTCCTCGTGAGCCAGGAGGTGCACGTCTTCTCCGGCCGCCTGCTCGACGACGTGGCGATGGCCGCCCCTCCGGGCCTCGCGGGGACGGCGCTGGAGAGCGCGGTCACGGCGGCGCTCGAGGCCGTGGGTGCCGCCGCCTGGGTGCGGGCGCTGCCCGACGGGGCGGCCACCCGGGTGGGGGAGGGCGGCGTCGCGCTGACGCCCGAGCAGGCCCAGCAGCTCGCGCTCGCCCGCCTCGTGCTCGCCGACCCCGCCGTCGCGGTGCTCGACGAGGCCACCGCCGAGGCCGGCAGCACGGGGGCCGCCGCGCTCGAGCGCGCCGCGCGGGCCGCGACCGCCGGACGCACGACGCTGGTCGTCGCGCACCGCCTCACGCAGGCCCGGCTCGCCGACCGCGTCGTCGTCATGGCGGGCGGCAGGGTCGTCGAGGTCGGGGCCCACGACGACCTGGTCGACGCGGCGGGGCCCTACGCCGACCTGTGGCGGGCCTGGTCGGGCGGCTGACCGGCGGCGAGCGCTCGCGGGGCCCGGTGCGGCCCCCGAACTCCACCCGGAAAGGTGAGGGAAGCTTTCCTGCGACTGACGAGAATGCGGCGTGGAAGGGGAGAAGAAAGGCTTCCCTTCGGTGCGCCGAGGCTTTCCCGGGTCTACCGTCGCCGCACGACACCGTGGCCGCGCGGCGGCCGAGACCCGGAGGAGCGCCATGTCCCTGCTCGAGATGCCCCAGGTCAGCGAGTGCGCGGTCGACGGCTGCGCCTTCAACCACGACGGCTGCCACGCCCCCGCCATCACCGTGCGCAGCGAGCACGGCACGGCCGGTTGCGGCACCTTCTTCGACATCTCCACGAAGGGCGGCCTCGACCGCGTCGTCGGCCAGGTCGGCGCCTGCGAGCGCACCGACTGCTCCTTCAACAAGGACCTCACGTGCACCGCCGGCTCGGTGCGCGTCGGCCCCGGGCACGACGTCCAGGCGAACTGCCTCACCTACACGACGGCCTGAGCCGGCGACCGCTGCGGCCGTCCGGGTGACGGCCCGGCCCGCACCCACGAGACCCCTGGCCCGCGCGGGCCAGGGGTCTCGTGCGTCCCGGGTCTCGTGCGTCCTGGGAGGGGGTGACCCCGGCGGCGGCCCGGTCGCCGGGCGGTCGACTAGCGCTGGTCCAGCGCGAGCTCGAACCAGACGGCCTTGCCACCTCCGACGAGGCGGCTGCCCCAGCGGCTGCTCAGCGCCTCGACGAGCACGAGGCCCCGCCCTCCGGAGGCGTCCAGGCGGGGGACCTGCAGCGAGGGGCTGCGCGTCGAGCGGTCGGTCACCTCGACGCGCACGAGGGAGCCGACGACCTCGACCCGGACGACGACCTCCCCGCGCGCGTGGAGCACGGCGTTCGTCGTCAGCTCGCTCGTGAGCAGCACCGCCGTCTCGACCACCGTCGCCGGCGCCACCGGCGCCAGCAGCCGGGCGACGAGGGCGCGCGCCGTCGAGGCGCCGCGCGGGTGCGGCTCGATGCGCGCCTCCTCGGCCACGTCCCGGGGACGGGCGCCGGCGGCGTCCGTCGCCGCGGTGCCGGCGGACGTGCCGGGTCGGGCTCCGGGCGCGGTGGGGTCGGCCTCGCTCACCGGGGCAGCCTAGGCGTCGTGCGCCGCCCGCGGGCACCTGGAGCGGGTCCGCCGACGCGGTCCCGGGCCCGCGGGGGCTCCGCGGGTGGCCGACGTACCGTGGTGGCGTGCCGACGTCGCCGACGACACCGCCCGCGCCCGGGCGTCCCCTCGTCCGTCCGTCGCTGGTGCTGCGCCCGGCGCGCCCCCTGCCCGGGGAGCGGGCGCCGGAGCCCGTGCGCGACCCGCAGGAGTGCGCGGTCCTGCTCGCGGAGCTGCTGGGCCGCGGAGGAGCGGTCGTCCTGTCGGGCGCCGGTCTGTCCACGGACTCCGGCATCCCCGACTACCGCGGTCCGCGGGGCTCGCTCCAGCGGCACGTGCCGATGACCTACCAGGCCTTCACCGGGGCCACCGAGGACGGCCCCGCGGCGCGCCGCCGCTACTGGGCCCGCAGCCACGTCGGGTGGCGCGTCATCGCCCGCTCGCGGCCGAACGCCGGGCACCGCGCCGTCGCCGCGCTCGAGCGCGCCGGTCTGGTGCGGGGGACCATCACGCAGAACGTCGACGGCCTGCACCAGGCCGGCGGCTCGCGCGACGTGGTCGAGCTGCACGGCAGCCTCGACCGGGTCGTCTGCCTCGCCTGCCGCGACGTCTCCCCCCGCGAGCGGCTGGACGCGCGCCTGCGCGCCGCCAACCCCGGTTTCGCTCCCGAGCCGCCGGCGGGCGAGGTCAACCCCGACGGCGACGTGGACCTGCCGGAGGAGGCGGTGGCCCGCTTCGTCGTCGTGCCCTGCGAGCGGTGCGGGGCCGGTCCGCTCAAGCCGGACGTCGTCTTCTTCGGCGAGACGGTGCCGCGCCCGCGGGTCGAGGAGTGCGCGGCCCGCGTCGACGCCGCCCGCAGCCTCGTGGTGCTCGGCTCCTCCCTCACCGTCATGTCCGGCTACCGCTTCGTCCTGCGGGCGCGTCGCGCCGGTCTGCCGGTGGCGGTGCTCGGCCAGGGGCCCACCCGTGCTGACGCGACGGCGACGCTGCGGCTCGACGCCCCGCTCACGCCGGTGCTCAGCGGGGTGCTGGACCGCCTGACCTGAGCTCGTCGCGCCCGGCGACGAGGCGGACGGCGCGGGCGTCGCCGTCGAAGCGGCGCACCCCCACGACCGCCGCCCCGACGTCGGCCGCGGGGCCGAGCGCGCCCGCGCCGCCCAGCGCGGCCAGCGCCCCCGCGAGCTGCTCGCCCGTCAGCCCGCGCGCGAGGGTGACGTGCGGCGTCCACGCCCCGGGCGCCAGGAGCTCGCCGGGCTCGGGGCAGCCGCTGACCACCTCCGCGGTGCGCGCGTGCAGCGCGAGGAGCCCCGGCGTCGCCACGAGCAGGCGGGCCAGGACGTGGCGGCGCCCGCCGAGGACGACGAGGGGACCCAGCCGCACGTCCTGGGGCAGGGGCTGCGCAGCCTCCCGGAGGGCGTCGTCGAGCGCGGCGGGCATCTGCGCCGCGGTCGCGAGGGTGACGTGGGGCCGGTTGGTGGAGCCGGTGTGGTCGGCCTGGCTCGGCAGGCCGGCGCGCTGCAGCACCTGCCACTGGCCGACGACGACCCTCTCGGTCGCGGCGTCCAGCAGGGCCTCCACGGTCTGCACCACGCCGGAGATGCTGCCCCGTGCCCGTCGTCCCGTCGCGGCGGGGAGGAGCGGGCGGCCCCCCCGACGCCGAGGACGCCGAGGACGGCGGGTGGATGCTGCTGACGGCGGTGCTCCGGCCGTGGTGGACTGGGGCCCGCCCGGCCCGCGCCGGGACGGTTGACGACGGGGTCGACGCGCCGAACCACGACCACGAGGGGCCCCGCCCCGCCCCGGAGCCGCCGCGTGCCCCTGCCGACCTCGACCTCGCAGGCCCACCTGCCGGACGACCGCCCGACGACCGCCGCAGAGCCGTCCGTGCCCCGGCCCCGTCGGGTCGCGCTGCCGCTGCGGCGCCCCCGGGCCCGGCACACGCTCGTGGCCCTGGCCGTCGGCGCCTTCGCGGTCGGCACGGCGGAGTTCATGATGATGGGGCTGCTGCCCCTCGTGGCGCAGGACCTCGGCGTCTCCGTGCCGGCCGCCAGCGCGACCATCACGGCCTACGCCGTGGGCGTCGTCGTCGGGGCGCCGCTGCTCACCGCTCTCGCGAGCCGCACCACGCCGCGGACCGCTCTCCTCGCCCTCATGGGTCTGTTCGTCGTCGGCGGGCTGGCGTGCGCCCTCGCGCCCGACGCGCGGGCGCTCGTCGTCGCCCGCTTCGCGACGGCCCTCGTCCACGGCGCCTTCTTCGGCACCGCCACGGTCGTCGCGCGCTCGGTCGTCCCGGCCCACCGCACGGCGCAGGCCATCGGCCTCGTCATCGCGGGTCTCGCGGTCGCCAACGTCGTGGGCGTCCCCGCGGCGACGGCACTGGGCCAGGCCTTCGGCTGGCGCCTGCCCGTGGCGGCGGTCGCGGGCCTCGGGCTCGTGACGGCGGCGGCGGTGCTCGCCCTGGTGCCCCGCACGGCCGCCCCGCGCGTCGCCCTGCGCTCCCAGCTGTCCGCCTTCCGCGTCCCGGCGGTCTGGCTGCTGCTCGGGGTGACGCTCACGGGCTTCAGCGCCCTCTTCGCGGTGCACTCCTTCGTGGCGCCCCTGCTCACCGACCGCAGCGGCTTCGACGAGGCGCAGGTGCCCCTCGTCCTCGCCGTCTTCGGCGTCGGCTCCGTCATCGGGACGCTGGTCGGCGGGCCGCTGGCCGACCGCTTCCCGACGGGGGTGCTCGTGGGGGGCATGACCTCGACGGCGGTCCTGCTCGTCGCCCTGACGGTGACGTCGCTGTCGCGACCGGCCGTGGTGGTGACGCTGCTGCTCCTGGGGGTGGTCACCTTCGGGGCCTCCCCGGGCCTGCAGGAGCGGGTCGTGCGGGCCGGCGGCGGCAGCGGGGCCATGGTGGCGGCCGCCAACCAGAGCGCCTTCAACCTCGCCAACGCCCTCGGGGCCTCGGCGGGGGCGGCGGTCCTCACGGCCGGGCTGGGGCTGACGGCCCCCATGTGGGTCGGCGTCACGGCGTCGCTCGTGGGCCTGGGGGTCCTCGCGCTCGCCGTCCGCGCCGAGCGCTCCTCGTCCGCGTCCCGGCCGGAGGCGACCGCGACTGCGTCGGCGTCCACCGTCTGACGCGCCGCCGGTGGGTGGCGGCCCGTGCGGGAGGGGCCCCCTCCGCCCGGGCCGGCCCGCCGTCAGTCCTCGTCGAGCGAGGTGCCCTTGTGGACGGCCTCCTTGCCGGTCTTGTCGCTCTCGACGAGGTACTGCGGGTCGTCCTTGCTGGCGCGGACCGTGCGGCCCGCCTCCTCGGTGTCCTTCGTGATCTTCTTCTCCACGGTGCCGTGGACCTTGTTGCCGTGGGAGGACCAGGCGACGTCGTCGCCCTTCTTGAAGTCGTCTCCGGACATGGCTGCTCCTCGTGCTCGTGCGGTGGTGGACCCGCGCCGACGTGGCGCGCGGGGTGGTGCTCCGCCGATCGGCGGGGACGGCGTCCGCCCCGGGGCGTCCGGGACGGTCGGGCGGGAGCAGGGCCCTCCGGGCGCGGCCTCGCGGGCCCGCCCGTGCGCCCGGACGCTACGACGCCTCGGAGGACCCGGCGACCTCGGCGGCCAGGCGGGCCCCGAGAGCGCGACCCGAGAGCCAGGCCTGCTCCACACCCGGCTTCTCGCCCCACCCGTCGCCGCAGACGCCGAGGCCCGACGAGAGCCAGGAGGTCTCCGGGCGACCGCCGGTGGGGCGGGCGAAGGTCCACCGCTGCGCACCGGTCTCGAGCGGCGCCGGCGCGGCGCCGCCGCCGAGGAGCTGGCCCAGCTCCGCGAGGACGGGGGCGACCGCGGCCGGAGGGTCACCGAGGTGGTCCTGCGCCAGCTGCGGCGTCGAGTGCGCCACGAGCACGGGCGCCCCGTCGCCCCGGCGGCGCCCGTCGTCGGCGACGGACTCGACCGCGGTGGACCCGTTGACGAAGGCGCCGTCCATCGCCGGCCACCAGGCCTGCTCCCACCGGGCCCAGACGGTGATGACGGGCGTCCACGCCCGCTCGCGCAGGGGAGCGGTCTCGGCGGCGAGCCCGGGGCCCGCGAGGCGCACGGCCTGGGGCTCGGGCATCGCGAGGACGACGGCGCGGCAGGGCTCGCCGTCGACGACGAGCCCCCCGTCGGTCGTGCGGTCGACGCGGCGGACGTCGTGGGAGCGCACCTCGACGCCGTCGTCGGCCAGGGCGTCGGCGAGGTCGAGGGCCAGCGACCGCAGGCCTCCGGGCGCCGCCCAGCGCGTCGGCCCCGGCTTCGGG
Organism: Pseudokineococcus marinus; assembly: GCF_013004605.1. Classification (GTDB taxonomy): domain Bacteria; phylum Actinomycetota; class Actinomycetes; order Actinomycetales; family Quadrisphaeraceae; genus Pseudokineococcus; species Pseudokineococcus marinus. The sequence goes on along the minus strand of NZ_JABEMA010000013.1, from coordinate 13,863 downwards.
GTCGTCGTCACGCGTCCGCCCTCGTCCCGCGACACGGCCAGCAGCGTGTCGGTCCACGGCGCGGCCAGGCCGCGCGCCCGCCAGGACCCGGCGAGGGCGGCGAAGGCGGTGTCACGGGGGACGAAGTAGGAGGCGCCGACGTCGACGACGCGCTGCGCGCCCTCCCCGCCGGTGCGCCGCAGGCCGAGCCGCCCGCCGGGGCGGCGGCCGCGGTCGAGGACGACGACGTCGAGGCCCGCGTCGCGCAGGGACCTCGCGGCCGCCAGCCCGGAGACGCCGCCGCCGACGACGACGACCGCCCCCGGGGCCCAGCCGCGGCGTCGCCCGCCCGCTCCGCTCGTGGGGTCGGGGGCGAGGGCGTCCGCGGGGGCCGAGGTGGGTGCGCTCACCCGCTCGACGCTAGGCGCGGCCCCGCCCTCCCGCACTGCGGCGCAGGGCGCCCCGTCTGCGTCCCGTGGCTCGCCCGGACGCACGACGACCGCCGCAGCGGTGCTGCGGCGGTCGTCGGCGGCGGCCCGGGCCTCGCCCGGGCGCGGGACCAGGTGCTCAGAGGCGGACGGTCTCGTTCTCGCCGCCGCTGTAGGGCTGCCCCGTCGCGCGGCTCTTGACGTAGGAGAGGAGCGTCGCGGCGCGGCCGCCGGGGGTGTCCCAGTACTCGGCGGTGTCCGCGTGGACCTTGACGAGCACGATGCCGGGGGCCTCCGGGCCGTCGGGGAACCACGCCTCGACCCCGGGGTTCCACAGCTCCTTCGCCTTGGCGACGTCGCGCACAACCTCGGCGTCCCCCGCCACGGAGACCCAGGAGTCACCGGAGGCGAAGGCCACGTTGACGTGGGCCCCGTGCCGGACCTGGTCGACCTTCGAGGAGTCCTCCTCGGCGAAGAACCACAGGTCGCCGTCGAACTCGACCTCCTGCACCGCCATCGGGCGGCTCACGAGGCGGCCGGCCGCGCCGGTCGTGGTGAGCATGCAGACCTTGACGTCCTTGATGAGCTCGGCGACCTTGGCGACGCCCTCGTCGCGGGGCGTGTCCGGCATCTCGGGGGTGGGGCTCACGGGTGCTCCTCGGGTCGGTGGTCTCGTCGTCGTGCCGGGTCCGTCGTGCCGGGCCCTCGTGCTGGTCGTCCTGGGCCGGGTGCGTCGTCCCGGTCCCGTCGTGCGCGGTCGGGTCGGGCCTCAGCCGCGGCCCGTCTTGTCCTGCAGCCGGTCGATCATCTCGGAGGCGTGGGCCTTGGAGATGTCCTGCGGCACCTCCTCGCCGGCCTCCTGGGCGAGCGTGCTCAGGTAGCTGCGCTGCGGCCCGGTGGCGGGCTCGTCGCCCGTCACCCAGGTCTCCGGGTCCTTCTCCGCGTCGGACGGCGCCGTCCCCGGCTCCTGGTCGGCGGGGCGCCCGTCGCCGTGCGCGCCGCGCTGGTCCTCGGCGTCCTGCGCCTGCGCGATGGCCTGGTCCGCCTCGTCACCGGAGGGCTGCTGGCCGTCGGTGGGCTGCTGGCTGGTCTGGCTGCTCTGCTCGGTCATGTGTTCGAGCGTAGGGCGGGGTCCCGACAGCGGCGCGTCGAGCGGGTGGGCGCCCCGATCAGCCCCGTGATCAGCCCCGTGCCCGGCGCGTGCTCGCGTCGTTGGCCCTCTGCAGCGCCTCGACCAGCTCGTCCTTGCTCATCGACGAGCGGCCGTGGACGTCCAGGCGCCGCGCCAGCTCGAGCAGGTGCTCCTTGCTCGCGTTCGCGTCGACGCCCCCGGCCGTCTCCCGGTCGGTGCCCAGGCCGCCCTCCGCCTGCGCGTCGGAGGGGCCCTTGCCGTCCTTGGGCTCCCAGTGGTCGCCGACCTTCTCGTGCGTGTGCTTGAGGGCCGACCAGGCGACGCGGTTCGCCCTCTCCCCGTCGCCGTAGGACTCCTCCGCGGACGTCTTGGCGGCCGCGTAGGTGCGCTGGGCCCGCTCGTCCGATCGCTCGAGCGTGCTGGGCAGGTCGACGTCGGGGACGTCGTCGTGGTCCTTCGCCATGGGTCCTCCCGGGCCGGTGGTCGCGACCGGGGCGGCGCGCCCGGCCACGGCCATGCTGGGCCGACCCCGGTGCGCGCGCACCCGGCCGGCGGCGCGCCCGCCTCGGGGAGCTCCGGCGCGCTTGCAGCGCCCCCGCCCCGGGGCCAGGGTGATCACAGCCGGCGCGACCGCCGACAGCACCACGCCCGGAGCCCGAGGAGGACCCATGGCCGACTACGCCCTGCCCGACCTGCCGTACGACTACTCCGCGCTCGAGCCCGCGATCAGCGGCGAGATCATGGAGCTGCACCACTCCAAGCACCACCAGACCTACGTCACGGGGGCCAACACCGCCCTCGAGCAGCTCGCCGAGGCCCGCTCCACGGACTCCCTCGGGCCGGTCAACCTGTACGAGAAGAACCTGGCCTTCAACCTCGCCGGCCACGTCAACCACTCGGTCTTCTGGCCGAACATGAGCCCCGACGGCGGCGACAAGCCCGACGGCGAGCTCGGCGCGGCCATCGACGAGCACTTCGGCTCCTTCGACGCCTTCCGCGCGCACTTCACGGCCAACGCCCTCGGCATCCAGGGCTCCGGGTGGTCGATCCTCGCCTGGGACTCGGTGGGCCAGAAGCTCCTCAACGTCCAGCTCTACGACCACCAGGGCAACCTCCCCGTCGGCCTGGTGCCGCTCCTCATGCTCGACATGTGGGAGCACGCGTTCTACCTCCAGTACCGCAACGTCAAGGCCGACTACGTCAAGGCGTGGTGGGACGTGGCGAACTGGGCCGACGTCACCGACCGCTTCGCGCGCGCCCGCACGCAGACCTCGGGCCTCATCACGCCGACGGCGCTCTGACCCGGCGCCGGACGCACGTCCGGCGCACCCCGCACGACCCCGCACGACCGTGCTCCCGCGAGGGAGCACGCGCGACGGCCGGCCGCCCCACCCGGGGCCGCCGGCCGTCCTGCGTCCGCCCTCGAGGGACGGCCGCCGGCTCCGGGTGTGGGGTCGAGGGCGCCGACGTAGCGTCCCCGGCGTGGCAGGACGCGGAGGGCGCCGAGGGCGCGAGCACGAGCAGGACGAGCAGCGCGCGGGGACCGGGGCGGGGAGGCCCGACGACCGGCGGGAGGCCCTGGCGGCCGCGGTCGTGGAGGTCCTCGGCGAGGGCGCCGTGCTGCGGGACGCCCAGCGCCGCGCGCTCGAGGCGCTCGCGCACGCGGACACTCTCCTCGTGGCCCGCTCGGGCGCCGGCAAGACGGCGGTCTACCAGATCGCCAGCCGCCTGGCCGGCGGGCTGACGCTCGTCGTCTCCCCGCTCGTGGCGCTGCAGCGCGACCAGGCGCGCACCCTCGCCGAGGGCGGCCAGCGGGCCGGCCTCGTCAACAGCACCCTCCGGGCCGCCGAGCAGGCCGAGGCGCTGCGGGCCGCCGCGGCCGGGGACCTCGACCTGCTGCTGCTGGCCCCCGAGCAGCTCGCCCGCCCGGCGACGACCGAGGCGCTCGCCGCGGCCGACGTCCGGCTCGTCGTCGTCGACGAGGCGCACGTCGTCAGCGACTGGGGCCACGACTTCCGGCCCGACTACCTCCAGCTCGGCGCGGCGGCCCGCGCGGCCGGGGCGGAGCGGCTGCTGGCCCTCACGGCCACGGCCTCGCCCGCCGTCCGGCGCGACGTCGTCGAGCGCCTCGGCCTGCGCGACCCCGAGGTCGTCGTGGACGACGTCGACAGGCCGAACATCCACCTCGCCGTCCGCGCCGCCGGCGACCGGGCGGCCCGTGACCGCGCCGTGGTCGACGAGGTCGTCGCCGCCTGCGAGGGCGGCTGCTGCGGCATCGTCTACGTGCAGACGCGCGCCGAGGTCGACGCGGTGGCCGACGCGCTCGAGCGCCGCGGCCTGGCGCCGGCGCGATACCACGGCGGCCTGTCGCCGGACGAGCGCTACGCCGTCGCGGACCTCTTCCTCGACGGCACGCTCGACCTCGTCGTCGCCACGAGCGCCTTCGGCATGGGCGTCGACCGCCCCGACGTGCGCTTCGTCGTCCACGCCGGCCCGTCCGGCTCCCTCGACGCGTACTACCAGGAGGTCGGCCGGGCGGGGCGCGACGGCGAGCCCGCCTGGGCGCTGCTGGTCCACACCGGCACCGACTCCTCGCTCGGGCGCTTCCACGCCTCCGGTGGCGGACCCCGGACGTCCACGGTGCGCGCCGTCGTGCCGGCGCTGCAGCGGGCCGGGGAGGCGGGCCTGACGCGCGCCGAGCTGGCCGAGGAGGCGGACGTCTCGCCCCGCACGCTCTCGCGCGTCCTCGGCGCCCTCGTGCAGGTCGGCGTCGCCGCCCCCGCGGAGGACGGCCGCACCCGCTGGGTCGACGGCGACGCCACGGGCACCGAGGTGGCCGAGGTGCTCGCGGCCGAGCGGGAGCGCCGCCGGCGCCTCGACGAGTCGGCCGTGGAGATGGTGGAGCGCTACGCGGGCACCGACGACTGCCGCCGGCGACTGCTGCTGGAGCTGCTCGGGGAGGAGCACCCGCAGCGGTGCGGCGCCTGCGACAGCTGCGACGCGGGCACGGCCCGGGACGTCGAGGACGCCGCCTGGCGCAGCGGCCAGCGCGTCCGCCACGGCCGCTTCGGGGACGGCGTCGTGGCGTCGGTGGACACCGAGACCGTCACCGTGCTCTTCGAGGACGAGGGGTACAAGACGCTCGGCGTCCGGCTCGTCGAGGAGCACGACCTGCTCGAGAGCGCCTGAGGCGTGGGTCGTCTCGCCGACCAGGGCGAGGTCGTCGACGGCCCGCTGCGGGTGGTGGCGCTCGCCGACACCCACCTGCCGCTGCGGGCGCGCGCCCTGCCGGAGGAGGTGCAGGAGGCCGTCGCCGGGGCGGACGTCGTCGTCCACGCGGGCGACTGGGTGGAGGCGGCGGCCCTCGACGACCTGCTCGGGCGCAGCGCCCTCCTGCTCGCGTGCTGGGGCAACAACGACGGCGAGGAGCTGCGGGCCCGCCTGCCCGAGGTCGCGCGCGCCGTCCTCGGCGGGGTGCGCGTCGAGGTCGTCCACGAGACCGGCGGGAAGGACGGGCGCGAGCGGCGGTGCGACGAGGCGCACCCGGGGGCCGACGTCCTCGTCTTCGGGCACAGCCACATCCCCTGGGACACGACGACGCCCCGCGGCCTGCGCCTGCTCAACCCCGGCTCGCCGACCGACCGGCGGCGGATGCCGCGGTGCACCTACCTGACGGCGACGGCCGCGGACGGCGCGCTCGCCGACGTCGTCCTGCACGACCTGCCGCTGCGGACCGCGGGGCGCCGGCGGGTCTGACCCGCCGGCGCCCCCCTCGCTCCGCCCCTCGACCGCTCGCCCGCCGCCCCGTCGTCGGGGCGCCTCACCCGCCCGCGACGACCTCGGGCAGCGCCAGCTCCTCCTCGGTGAGCAGCCGGGAGCGGATGAGGAAGCGCACGCCCTCGGGCGCCTCGACGCTGAAGCCGGACCCGCGGCCGGGGACGACGTCGACGGTCAGGTGCGTGTGCCGCCAGTAGCCGTACTGGGACGCCGACATCCAGAACGGCGCCCCCGCGACCTCTCCGAGCAGGACGTCGCCCGCGCCGGTGAGGAAGTCGCCCTGCGGGTAGCACATGGGCGAGGAGCCGTCGCAGCAGCCGCCGGACTGGTGGAACATCAGCGGCCCGTGCCGCCCCCGGAGGCGCTCCAGCAGCGCGGCCGCCTCCGGCGTGATGTCGACGCGCGAGGCGGGGCGCCCCTCCAGCGCCGCCGCGTCGACGACCTGGGCCCCCTCCGCCGCCGGGTCGACGGCGGAGGGGGCTCCGGCGGTGGGGCCGGTCGTGGACGGGGAGCCGGCCGGCATCAGAAGAACCCGAGCTTGTCGGGGGAGTAGGAGACGAGGAGGTTCTTCGTCTGCTGGTAGTGGTCGAGCATCATCTTGTGGTTCTCGCGGCCGATGCCCGAGGCCTTGTACCCGCCGAACGCCGCCCCCGCCGGGTACGCGTGGTAGTTGTTCACCCACACGCGGCCGGCCTCGATGCCGCGGCCCAGCCGGTAGGCGGCGTTGGTGTCGCGGCTCCACACCCCGGCGCCGAGCCCGTAGAGGGTGTCGTTGGCGAGGCGCAGGGCGTCGGCGTCGTCGGAGAAGCGCGTGACCGCGAGCACCGGCCCGAAGATCTCCTCCTGGAACACCCGCATCGAGTTGCTGCCCTCGAAGATCGTCGGTTCGACGTAGTAGCCCCCCTCGTAGCCCTCGACGGTGCGCTGCGACCCGCCGGTGCGGACGACGGCGCCCTCGTCGCGGCCGATCTGCAGGTAGCTGAGGATCTTCTCGAGCTGGTCGTTGCTCGCCTGCGCGCCGACCATCGTCGCCGGGTCGAGCGGGTCGCCCGTGACGATGGCCTCGACCCGGGCGACGGCCCTCTCCATGAAGGCGTCGTAGATCGACTCGTGGACGAGGGCGCGCGACGGGCAGGTGCACACCTCGCCCTGGTTGAGGGCGAACATCGCGAAGCCCTCGAGCGCCTTGTCGAAGAAGGCGTCGTCGGCCGCCATGACGTCGGCGCGGAAGATGTTCGGGCTCTTGCCGCCCAGCTCGAGGGTCACCGGGATGATGTTCTGGCTGGCGTACTGCATGATCAGCCGGCCCGTCGTCGTCTCGCCCGTGAAGGCGACCTTGGCGATGCCGGTGTGCTGCGCGAGCGGCTTGCCCGCCTCGACGCCGAAGCCGTTGACGACGTTGAGCACGCCGTCGGGCAGCAGGTCGGCGATGAGCTCGACGACCTTGAGGATCGACGCGGGCGTCTGCTCGGCGGGCTTGAGGACGACGCAGTTGCCGGCTGCCAGCGCCGGCGCGAGCTTCCACGCCGCCATGAGGATGGGGAAGTTCCAGGGGATGATCTGGCCGACGACGCCCAGCGGCTCGTGGAAGTGGTAGGCGACCGTGTCGTGGTCGATCTCACCGATCGAGCCCTCCTGGGCGCGGATCGCGCCGGCGAAGTAGCGGAAGTGGTCGACGGCGAGCGGCAGGTCGGCGGCCAGCGTCTCGCGCACCGGCTTGCCGTTCTCCCAGGTCTCGAGGACGGCGAGCTCCTCGAGGTGCTCCTCGATGCGGGCGGCGACGGCCAGCAGGAGGTTGGAGCGCTCGGTGACCGACGTGCGCCCCCAGACCTGCGCCGCGCCGTGGGCCGCGGAGACGGCGAGGTCGATGTCGGCGGACGTGCCGCGGGCGACCTTGACGAAGGGCTTCCCGTCGACGGGGGAGATGTCGTCGAAGTACTCGCCGTGCACGGGCGGCGTCCACTTGCCGCCGATGAAGTTCTCGTAGACCTCGGGGACCGAGACGATCGAGCCCTCGGCCCCGGGACGGGTGTAGGCCATGACGTGCCCTCCAGCGTCGTGCGCGCCCGTCGTCGGTGACGGGCGCCGTGCGGCGGACGGTAGGGCGGCGAGGTTGGCCGGAGGTTGGTCCGCGGGTCGCCCCCCACCCGGTCGGGGGAGCGGCTCAGCGCGCCTCGGGCGAGCCGAGCACGCGGCGGACGACGTGCGGGTCCGCGCCGGAGGTGGCCGCGTAGGTGAGCGCGACGCGACGGTCACGGGTCGCGAGGACGGCGTCGCGCAGCCCGGCGGACAGCTCGGCGTCCACGCGGCGCAGGAAGGGGGAGTCGGTGCCGCCCGCGCCGGCGAGCACCTCCCCGCCCCAGGCGTCGGCCGCGCCGACGGGGTCGCCGGCGCGCAGGCGCCGGCGGACGACGTCGACGTCGCTCGTGCACGGCAGCAGGAGCCGGTAGGGGCGCGAGCCGATCGCCCCGCCGAGCAGGGAGCGCAGGTGGCTGACCTCGGCCTTGAGGGTCGAGCGGCTCACGGGGGCGTCGCCGTAGACGGCGTCGTGGAGCGCGTCGGCGACCAGCCCGTCGGGGGACAGGGCGAGGACGGCGAGGACCTCCAGCTGGCGCCGGGTCAGGTGCAGCGGGCGCCCGTCGAGCTCGGCGCGGCCGGCGCCGAGCAGGGAGAGCCGCAGCGCGCCGGTGGGGCGCGGGGCGCCCGCTCCGGACCGCGCCGCCGCGGCCACCTCGTGGGAGAGCAGCGCGGCCATGGCCCGCGCCGTCGTGAGGCCGAGGGGGTGCGAGCGCTCCCACGTCGTCGACAGGTCCAGCACCCCGAGGGGGACGCCGTGCGGGTCCAGCACAGGGGCGGCCCAGCAGACCCAGCCCTGGACGGCCGGGGCGTAGTGCTCGGCCGACCAGACGGTGGCCGGGCCGGCGGTCCGCAGGGCGAGGTCGAGGGCGTTGGTGCCGACGCTCCCCTCGTCCCAGCGGCCGCCGGCCACGAAGTTCACCCGTTCGGCGCGCTCGCGCATCACCCGGCCGCCGCAGGTCCACAGGATGCGGGCGCTCGGGTCCGTCACGGCGACGACGAGGTCGCCGTCGTCGGCCACGCCGCGCAGCTCCTCCCCGAGGACCCCGACGGCGCGCTGCAGGGGCGAGGCGCGCCACGCCTCCTCGGTGGCGGCCTCGTCGGCCAGTGGGGCGGAGGAGAGGTCGTCGTCGACGGTGCGCAGGCTGCGCCGCCAGCTGGCGCGGATGACGTCGCGCACCGGTGTGGAGCCGGCCTCGCCGGGGGCCGCCTCGACGAGGGCGCGCCCGCGCGCGCGGACGAGCTGCGCCCGGCGCTCCCGGGCGTCCGCTGCCGTGGTCATCGGCCGACCTCCGCACCCCCGCCCGCGCACGACGTCGTCGCGGGAGAGCGGCACGGTACCCCGCGCGCCCCGCTCCGGTCCGGGGCCCGCAGCGGTCTCGCCCGGGTGGGCGACCGGCTGGCGCCGGTTCTCAGACGACGAGGAGCCGCACCGTCTCCGGCATGGCGCGCAGGGCCTCGACGACCTCGGGCGTGACGCCGTCGGCGACGTCGGTGACGGCGTAGCCGAAGGCGCCGCGCGTGGTGAGCAGCTGCCCGTCGACGTTGACGCCGTGCTCGGCGAGCACGCGGTTGACGGTCGCGAGGACGCCCGGGACGTTGCGGTGGAGGTGGGCCAGGCGGGCCGTCCCGGGCACGCGGTCGAGCGCGACGGCCGGCAGGTTGACGGACAGGCTCGTGCTGCCGGTGCGCAGGTAGTCGCGCAGCTTGGTGGCGACGAAGCGGCCGATGTCCTCCTGAGCCTCCTCCGTCGACCCGCCGATGTGCGGGGTGAGGATGACGTTGGGCAGGCCGCGCAGCGGCGAGGCGAAGGCGTCGCCGCGCTTCTTCGGCTCCTCGGGGAAGACGTCGACGGCCGCCCCGGACAGGTGGCCGCTCGTCACCGCGTCCGCGAGCGCGTCGTGGTCGAGCACGAAGCCGCGCGAGAGGTTGAGGAAGACGGCGCCCTCGCGCATCTGCGCCAGCTGCTCGCGGCCGAAGAAGCCGGCGTTGCCCGACCGCCCGTCGACGTGCAGCGTGACGACGTCGCTGTGGCGCAGCAGGCTCTCGAGGTCGGGCGCCCGCCGCGCGTTGCCCAGCGCCAGCTTCTCGGCGGTGTCGTAGTAGACGACGGACATGCCGAGGGCCTCGGCGACGACCGAGAGCTGGCTGCCGATGTTGCCGTAGCCGACGATGCCGAGCGTGCGGCCGCGCACCTCGTGGCTGCCCTCCGCCGACTTGTCCCAGACCCCGGCGTGCAGCGTCGAGTCCTTGACCGTGAGCCGGCGGGTCAGCGCGATGATCTCCGCGATCGCGAGCTCGACGACGCTGCGGGTGTTGGAGAACGGCGCGTTGAAGACGGCGACGCCCCGGGCGGCCGCCGCGTCGAGGTCGATCTGGTTCGTGCCGATGCAGAAGGCGCCGACGGCCTGGAGCCCGGGGGCCTGCGCGAGGACGCGCTCGGTGACCTGGGTCTTGGAGCGGATGCCGAGCACCGCCACGCCCTGCAGCGCCTCGACGAGCTCGTCCTCGTCCATCGCTCCGCCGTGCTCGACCGGCGTGACGCCGGAGCCGGCGAGGATGGTCGAGGCCTGGGGGTGCAGGTTCTCCAGCAGGAGCGCGCGAGCCATGCGCCGATCATCGCCGAGGGCCGCGCGGGGCCGTGGCGCGGGTCCGGACGCTGGACGCGCCGCGGGCCCCGCCGGTCGGGCGGGTCCGCCCGGCGCCGGGCGGTGGGCCACGATGGCGCCGTCCGCCGTCCGCAGCCCACGCCCCCGGAGGTCACCGTGACCGTCACCGCCCACGCCCTGCCCACGACGACGTGACGGGCCACGACGTCGCCCGGTCGGGTGGCCCCGAGCTCGAGCCGTCCCTGCAGCACTCCTCCTCCGTCCCGTCCGTCCTCCCCGCCGCGCCCACGCGGCGGCGGCTGCTCGCCGGTCTGGGTGCCGCCGCGGCGGCCGGCGCCCTCGCCGCCTGCGGCGGACGCACCTCGCCGGTGTCCCCTTCCGTCGACGCCCCGCCCGCCGACGCCTCGCCCGCCGGCCCCTCGGCCTCGTCCGGCGGCGCCCTGACGGTCGGCGCCATCCCCGACCAGGACCCCGAGGTCCTCCAGCGCCTCTACGGCCTCGTCGCCGACTCGATGGCCGACGCCCTCGGCCTCGGCGTCACCTACCGGCCCGTCACCGACTACGCGGCCGCCGTCTCCCTCTTCCGCACCGGCGACCTCGACCTCGTCTGGTTCGGCGGTCTCACCGGCGTGCAGGCCCGGCGCCAGACGCCGGGCGCCGTCGTCGTCGCCCAGCGCGACATCGACGAGGACTTCCGCTCCGTCTTCGTCGTCAACGAGGCCACGGGCCTCGCCCCGTCGCAGGACCTCACCCCGCTCGCCGACCTGCGCTTCACCTACGGCAGCCAGACCTCGACGTCCGGCTTCCTCATGCCGGCCTCCTTCCTCACCGAGCAGGGCGTCGACCCGCGCGGCTTCCCCGGCGGCCCGGGCTTCAGCGGCTCCCACGACGCGACGCTCCAGCTCGTCGCCTCCGGGAGCTACGAGGCCGGCGTGCTCAACGAGCAGGTGTGGCTGGCGCGGGTGGAGGCCGGGGAGGTCGACCCCGCCGTGCAGCTCTTCTCCCGGACGCCGCCGTACCACGACTACCACTGGCTGCTCGGCCCGGACGCGGTGGAGCGGCTGGGGGAGGACCTGCCCGAGCGGCTGCAGGACTACTTCCTCGGGCTGTCCGCCGACGACCCCGACGACGCCCGCGTGCTCGAGCTCTTCGGCGCCGGGTCCTTCGTCGAGGCCCGGGCGTCCGACCACGCCCAGATCGAGGCGGTCGGCGAGCAGCTCGGGCTGCTCCGCTGACCGGCGTCGACCCGGGCGCGCCGGCCGTCCGGCTGCGCGACGTCGAGGTCCGCCTCGGCCGCACCCGGGCCCTCGCCGGCGTCGACCTCGTCGTCGGCGCCGGCGAGCGGGTCGCCGTCGTCGGGTCCTCCGGGGCGGGCAAGTCCACGCTCCTGCGGCTCCTCACGGGGGCCGTGCGGCCGGCGACCGGGACCGTGGAGGTGCTGGGGCGCGACCTCGCCGGGCTGCCGCCGCGCGAGCTGCGCCGCCTGCGCGCCCGCGTGGGCACCGTGCACCAGCACCTCGACCTGGTCGGCGCGCTGCGCGTGGTGCACGACGTCAACGCGGGGCGTCTCGGCACGTGGCCGACGTGGCGCGCGGCCCTGTCGCTGCTGCGCCCGCAGGGCGTCCCCGAGGTCGCGGCCGCGCTCGCCGAGGTGGGGCTGGCCGACCGCCTCTACGACCGCACCGACCGGCTCTCGGGCGGGCAGCAGCAGCGGGTCGCCGTGGCGCGCGTCCTGCTCCAGCAGCCCGACCTCGTGCTCGCCGACGAGCCGGCCTCGGCGCTCGACCCCGCGCTGACCGACCGGACGATGGTGCTGCTCCGCGACGTCGCGGAGCGTCGGGGCGGGACGCTGCTGGCCTCCCTGCACGACCCGGCGGTGGCACTGCGGCACTGCACCCGCGTGGTGGGTCTGGAGCAGGGGCGGGTCGTGCTCGACGCGCCGGTGCCGGCCCTGACCGCGGCCGACCTCGCCGCCTTCTACGGGGCGCCCCGGTGAGCGCCGGCTCGCGCGCCGGGTCCGCCGCCCCGGTCGGTGCCCCGGTCGGTGCCCCGGTCGGTGCCCCGGACGGTGTCCCGGACGGGGCGCCGGCTGGTGGGGACGCCGGGCCGTCGGTGCCGCGGCTGCGTCGCGCGCGCGCCCGGTGGGCGTGGGGCGTCGGTGCGGGCGTCCTCCTCCTGTGGTCCCTCGCCGGAGCGGGCGTCTTCTCCGGCGAGGTCCTCAACCCCGCGGGCACGCGCCAGCTCGCCCGCTTCGGCGCGGGCGCGCTCGCACCCGACCTCTCGCCGGACTTCCTGCGGCTCCTCCTCGGCAGCACGCTCGTCACCGTCGCCTACGCCGCCCTCGGCGCGGGGCTCGCCGTAGCGGCGGGCGCGCTCGGCGCCCCGCTGCTGGCCCGCAGCTCCTGGGGGCGCCGCCGGACCGGCCGGCTGCTGGCCCGGGGGGCGGTCGCGGTGCCGCGCGGGCTGCACGAGGCGGTGTGGGGCCTGCTGCTGCTCAACGTCCTGGGCCTGGACCCCTGGGTCGGCGTCCTCGCCATCGCCGTCCCCTACGGCGCCGTGACGGCCAAGGTGTTCGCCGACCTCCTCGACGAGGCGCCCCGCGCGGCGCACGACGCGCTGGTCGCCGCGGGCGCCGGGCGCACGACGGCGCTGCTCTACGGGCTGTGGCCGCAGGCCGCCGGCGGCCTCCTCGCGTACGCCTTCTACCGCCTCGAGTGCGCGGTCCGCTCCGCCGTCGTGCTCGGCCTCATCGGAGCCGGCGGCCTGGGCTACCAGCTCTCGCTGTCCTTCGCCTCGCTGCGGTGGGACCAGGTGTGGACCTGCGTCTACGCGCTCACGGCGCTGTGCGTGGCCGCCGTCGTCGCCGGTCGGGCCGTGCGCCGGCGGATCGCCGACCCCCCGGTCCCGCGGGGTGGTCGGCTGCACCGCGACCGCGCCCTGGTGGTGGCCGGCGTCGCCGTGCCCGCCCTGGTGGCCTGGTCCGCGTGGTACCTGGCGGTCTCGCCCGCGGCGCTCGTCGACGACCGCGCGCGCGAGCAGCTGGCCCTGCTCGTCTCCGCCGCGTGGCCGCCGGACGTCTCGGGCCCGCTGCTCGTCGCGCTCGCCGGAGCGGCCGTGGTGACGGTGCAGACCTCCGTCGTGGCCGTCGCCCTGGCGACGGCCGGGGCGGTGCTGCTGGCCGGCCTCACCACCCGCCCGGCGCACCGCGTCACGGTCCCGCGGGCCCTCGCCGGCGTCCTCGTGCGGACGGCGCTGCTCGTCCTGCGCGCGGTGCCCCCGCCGGTGTGGGCCCTCGTGCTCCTCTTCGTCCTGCGCCCGGGCGTCCTGCCGGGGGCGCTGGCGCTCGGCGTCTACACGCTCGGGGTGATGGGGCGGCTCACGGGCGAGGCCCTCGAGGAGCTGGACCGGCGGCCCGCCGACGCGCTCACCGCGCTGGGGGCCTCGGGGACCGCCGCACGTCTCTACGGCGTCGCGCCCCGAGCCGTCGGACCGGTGCTCGCGCTCGCGCTGTACCGCTGGGAGGTCGCCGTCCGCGACACCGTGCTCGTCGGGCTCCTCGGCGCCGGCGGCCTCGGCGCCCTGCTCGCCCTCCAGCTGGCCGTCTTCGACTGGCCGGCGGTCGCCACGACGCTCGTCGTCGTCGTCGCGCTGACCCTCGCCGTCGACCTCGTCAGCGACCGCGCCCGCGCCGTCCTGCGCTGAGGCGCGCTCAGCGCAGCCGGCGCCGGTCGTCCGGCTGGCGCGCGGTGCGACCGCTCGCATCCAGCGCCTCGAGCAGCGGCAGGGCCACCCGCCGGCTCGTGCCCCAGGCCTGCCGGGCCTCGCTGGTCGTGAAGGGCGACGGCAGGCCGGCCAGCGCGGC
>NZ_JABEMA010000129.1 GCF_013004605.1 Pseudokineococcus marinus | reverse complement strand
GCGGCTGCGGCCGCCGGGAGCGCCCCGTGAGGCGCCGCCGCGGCGCCGACGTGGTGCTGCCCGCCCCCGTGGACCCGCCGCCGCACCCGAGCGGCGCGCAGCCGCCCGACCTGCCGCGCGAGGCCGTCCCGCGCCACGTCGCGGTCGTCATGGACGGCAACGGCCGCTGGGCCAACCAGCGCGGGCTGCCCCGCACGGCCGGCCACGAGGCCGGCGAGGCGGCGCTGCTCGACCTCGTCGCCGGGGCGCTGCAGATCGGCGTCGAGTACGTCTCCGTCTACGCCTTCTCCACCGAGAACTGGAAGCGCTCGCCCGAGGAGGTGCGCTTCCTCATGGGCTTCAACCGCGACGTCCTACGCCGTCGCCGCGACCAGATGGCGTCCTGGGGCGTCCGGGTGCGCTGGGCCGGGCGCCGTCCGCGCCTGTGGCGGACCGTCGTCAGCGAGCTCGAGGAGGCCGAGCGCGTGACCGCGGGCTGCGACCGCCTGCAGCTGACGATGTGCGTCAACTACGGCGGGCGCGCCGAGATCGCCGACGCCGCCCGCGCCGTCGCCCGCGAGGTCGCCGCCGGCCGACTCGACCCCGAGCGGGTCGACGAGCGCGTCCTCGCCCGCCACCTCGACGAGCCCGACCTGCCCGACGTCGACCTGTTCCTGCGGACCTCGGGGGAGCAGCGGACGTCGAACTTCCTGCTGTGGCAGTCGGCCTACGCCGAGATGGTCTTCCTCGACGTGCTCTGGCCCGACGTGGACCGCCGCACCCTCTGGGACGCCGTCCTGCTCTACTCCGGCCGCGAGCGCCGCTACGGCGGGGCGATCGACAAGGCCGCCGGCGGCGCCTGAGCCGCCGGTCGTGACGGCACCACGCCGCCGGGCTGGTCCCGCACGGTGGGCGGGCGCGGCGGTGCGGCCCGTGGAGCCCCGCGACGACGTGGGCGAGGACGAGCGGGAGGTGCCGGGCGCGCGGAGAGCACGTCAGGCCGGGCGCCCCGACCACCGCGGCAGCCAGCCGAAGAGCGCCCGAGCCAGTGCCGGAGCGCGGGCGGCACCTCCCGCGGAGGTGAGACCTCCCGCGGAGGTGAGACCTCCCGCGGAGGTGAGACCTCCCGCGGAGGTGAGACCTCCCGCGGAGGTGAGACCTCCCGCCGAGGTGAGGCGCCAGCGCCGAGCGCTACCGATCAGGAGCGGCGCGCCGCCTCGGCGTCCTGCGCGGCGTGGCACTCGGCGCACGTGCCGAAGACCTCGACGACGTGGTCGGGGTCGGAGAACCCGTGGGCGGCGGCGACGGAGGAGGCCCAGGCCTCGACGTCGGGGCCCTCGACCTCGACGGTGCGCCCGCAGCGGCGGCACACGAGGTGGTGGTGGTGGCTGGGGCTGCAGCGCCGGTAGACGGCCTCGCCGTCGTCGGTGCGCAGGACGTCCACCTCGGCGTCCTCGACCATGCCCTGCAGGGCGCGGTAGACGGTGGCGAGGCCGATGGGGTTGCCCTGCTCGCGCATCGACGCGTAGAGGTCCTGGGCGCTGACGAAGGCGTCGGTGCCGGCGAGCGAGGCCTGGACGGCGTCGCGCTGACGGCTCGAGCGGCGCACCCGCTGCTGCTGCGGCACGTCCACCACGCTCCTCCCGGTCCTGCGGGCGGGCACCGGACCGCCTCCCCGCGCAAGGACGATCATGCCTGCTCGCCGACGGGGGTCGCGAGGTGGTGGCGCCGGCGGTGGCCCCGGTGGCGGGCGGCGCGGACGAGGGCGGAGCCCGCGGCGGTGACGACGAAGAGGGCGATGAGGTACAGCACGATCGTGCCGCCCGACGGCGTGTCGCCGTAGTAGGACGTGAGGACGCCGACGACCGCGGTGACGGTGCCGACGCCCATCGCCAGGAGCGTGGTGCTGCGGAAGCTCCGGCACAGCTGCTGCGCCACGGCGACCGGCACGATCATGAGCGCGCTGATGAGGAGGAGGCCGACCACGCGCATCGAGAGCACCACGGTGACGGCGGTGAGGACGGCGAGCAGCAGGTTGAGGCCCATGACCGGCAGGCCGGAGGCGCGGGCGTGCTCCTCGTCGCTGCTGACGGCGGCCAAGCGCCGGCCCAGCCCGAAGGTCGCCACGAGCACGACGGCGGCCAGCACGGCGAAGACCCGCAGGTCCTCCGCGGTCGTCGTCGTGATGGCCCCGAACAGGTAGGTGTTGAGGGTGGCGGCCGAGCCGCCGGCCCGGGCGACCAGCACGACGCCGCCGGCGATGCCGCCGTAGAAGAGGACGGCGAGGACGACGTCGCCGCCCGTGCGCCCGTAGCGGCGCAGGAGCTCGACGGCGGCGGCCGCCACGACCGTGACGACGAGGGCGACGGGGACGGGGGCCGTGCCCGTCAGCAGGCCGAGGGCCACGCCGGTGAGCGCCACGTGGCCCATGCCGTCGCCGATGAGCGAGAGGCGGCGCTGGACGAGGAAGACGCCCACGGACGGCGCCGCGAGGCCGACGAGGAGGGCGGCGACGAGGGCGCGGACCATGAAGCCGTAGGTGAGGACCTCAGGCACGGTGCGTCTCCGGGTGGTGGGTCCCCGGGTGGTGGCACTCCGGGTGGTCGGCGGTCGGCTGCGGGCGGTGCTCGCGGTGGTCGGAGACCCAGCCCGGCGGCGGGCTGGTCTCGTGCTCGTGGTGGTGCACGTGCTGGTGGCGCAGCCGTGACTCCTCCTGCAGGCGCTCGAGCGCCTCGTCGGAGGCGCCGAGCAGCTCCGGCACGAGCGGCCCGTCGTGGACGACGCGCCCGTGCTGGAGGACGACGGCGCGGTCGACGACGTCGGCGAGGGGGCCGACCTCGTGGGTGACGACGAGCAGCGTCGTGTCGCGGGCCGCCAGGGCCGCGAGGGTCCGCGCGAGCCCGAGGGCGCTCGCGGCGTCGACGCCCGCGAGCGGCTCGTCGAGCACCAGGAGGTCGGGCTCGGCGGCGAGGGCGCGCGCGATGAGGACCCGCCGCTGCTGCCCGCCGGAGAGCTCGGTGACGTCCTCGTGGGCGTGCTCGGCCATGTCCACGGCCTCGAGCGCGGCGTCGACGGCGGCGCGGTCCTCGCGGCGCGCGGGCACCCAGGGGCGCCGCAGCGGCAGGCGGCCGGTGCTGACGACCTCGCGGACCGTCGTCGGGACGCCGCCGCCGACCGTCATGGCCTGCGGGACGTAGCCGGTGCGGCGGCGGCTGCGGCGCGAGGGCGCCGGCTCGCCGTCGACCTCGACCGTGCCGCCGGTGCGCGCCGCGAGGCCGAGGAGCCCCCGCAGCAGGGTGGTCTTGCCCGAGCCGTTGCTGCCGAGCACGGCGACCCGCTCGCCCCGGCGGACCTCGAGGTCGACGTCCCGGACGACGACGCGCTCGCCGTAGCCGAACCCGGCGCGCTGCAGGCGCAGCAGCGGCGGCGCCGCACCGCCCGGTGCGGTCGTCACGAGCAGCCCTGGCCCTGGCGCAGGGTCTCCAGGTCGGCCCGCATGACCGAGGGGTAGTCGTCGCCCGGGGACTCGTCCGTCAGGCCCTCGAGCGTGTCGAGGACGGCGGTCGTGGCCCCGGTCTCGGCGGCGACGGTCTCGGCGACGTCCGCCGGCAGCAACGTCTCGGTGTAGATCGTGCGGACGCCGTTCGCCTCGGCGAACTGCGCCACCTCGGCGAGCCGGGCCGCCCCCGGCTCCTGCTCGCCGCCGATGCCGCTGACGCCGCGCTGGACGAGGTCGTAGCGCTCGGCGAGGTAGCCGAAGGCCTGGTGCGCGGTCACGAGGTCGCGGCTGTCGCAGGTGGCGAGGCCCTCGGAGTACTCCGCGTCGAGGTCGGCGAGCTCGGCCCGCACGTCCGCCAGGTTCGCGGCGTAGACGTCGGCGCCGTCGGGGTCGGCGTCCGCCAGGCCGTCCGCGACCGCCTCGGCGACCGACGACATGCGCACCGGGTCGAGCCAGAAGTGCGGGTCCTCCTCGAGGCCGTGGTCGTGGCCCTCCTCGCCCTCGTGGTCCTCGCCCTCGTGGTCCTCGCCCTCGTGGTCGTGGCCCTCCTCGTGCTCGTGGTCGTCCTCCGCGGCGTCCTCGCCGGGGGGCGTGCCGGGGGAGGGCTCGAGGTCGGCGGCGGGTGCGACGTCGACGACGCCCTCGCCGCCGCGCTCGTCCGCCGCGGCGTCCACGGCGCCCTGGAAGCCCTGCAGCGTCACGAGGACGTCGGCGTCGACCGCCGTGGCCACCTCCTGCGGAGAGAGCTCGAGGTCGTGCGGCTCCGTGCCGGGCTGCGTGAGGGACGTGACGTCCGCGCGGTCCCCGGCCACGGCCTGGGTGACCCACTGGAGCGGGTAGAAGCTGGCGGCCACCTGCAGGGGGGCCGCACCGCCGTCACCGTCCGTGGCCGCACCGCCGGCGGGGGCGTCGGAGGAGCCGCAGGCGGTGAGGGCGAGGACGGCGGCGGCGGGCAGGGCCAGGAGCGCAGAGCGACGGGCGCGAGTCATCACGATGACGATTCTCACCCCGAGCAACGGCGACGTCAAAGCGCCGGGACGACGACGTCGCAGCGCCGGGGCGGGGCGGGCCCGCGTCCCCGATACCCTCGCCCGAGTCCCGGCGACCGCCGCCGCGACCGTCCTCGGTCGCGGCCCGTCCCGGCGGCGCGGGGCCCGGCACGCCGTCGGGCCCGCCCGGCACATCCTCGACACCCCACGGAGCTGACCAGCGTGGCCGCACCCTCCCGGATCGACACCGTCGTGAGCCTCTGCAAGCGCAGGGGGTTCGTCTTCCCCAGCGGGGAGATCTACGGCGGGACCCGCTCGGCGTGGGACTACGGGCCCCTCGGCGTCGAGCTGAAGGAGAACATCAAGCGGCAGTGGTGGAAGGCCGTCGTCACGGGCCGCGACGACGTCGTCGGGCTCGACAGCTCGGTCATCCTGCCGCGCGAGACGTGGGTCGCCTCCGGCCACGTCGGCGTCTTCACCGACCCGCTCACCGAGTGCCAGTCGTGCCACCGCCGCTTCCGGGCCGACCACCTCGAGGAGGCGTACGAGGAGAAGAAGGGCCGCGCGCCCGAGGGCCTCGGCGACATCACGTGCCCCAACTGCGGCACCCGCGGCGCGTGGACCGAGCCGCGCGACTTCAACATGATGCTGAAGACGCACCTCGGGCCCGTCGAGGACGAGTCGGGGCTGCACTACCTGCGCCCCGAGACGGCGCAGGGGATCTTCGTCAACTTCGCCAACGTCATGGGCTCGGCCCGCCGCAAGCCGCCCTTCGGCATCGGGCAGATCGGCAAGTCGTTCCGCAACGAGATCACGCCGGGCAACTTCATCTTCCGCACGCGTGAGTTCGAGCAGATGGAGATGGAGTTCTTCGTCGAGCCGGGCACCGACGCCGACTGGCACCAGTACTGGATCGACGCGCGCACCGACTGGTACGTCGACCTCGGCATCGACCGCGCGAACCTGCGCCACTACGAGCACCCGGCGGAGAAGCTCTCGCACTACTCGACCCGCACGGTCGACATCGAGTACCGCTTCGGCTTCACCGGGTCGGAGTGGGGCGAGCTCGAGGGCGTCGCCAACCGCACGGACTTCGACCTGCGCACGCACTCGGAGCACTCGGGCGCCGACCTGTCGTTCTTCGACCAGGCCAAGGGCGAGCGCTGGACGCCCTACGTCATCGAGCCGGCGGCGGGCCTCACGCGCTCGCTCATGGCCTTCCTCGTCGACGCCTACTCCGAGGACGAGGCGCCCAACGCGAAGGGCGGCGTCGACAAGCGCGTCGTGCTGCGCCTCGACCCCCGCCTGGCGCCGGTCAAGGCCGCCGTCCTCCCGCTCTCGCGCGGCGAGGCCCTGTCGCCCAAGGCGCGCGACCTCGCGGCGGCCCTGCGCAAGCACTGGAACGTCGACTTCGACGACGCCGGCGCCATCGGGCGCCGCTACCGCCGCCAGGACGAGATCGGCACGCCGTTCTGCCTCACGGTCGACTTCGACACCCTCGAGGACCAGGCCGTCACCGTCCGCGACCGCGACGCCATGACGCAGACGCGCGTCGGCCTCGACCAGGTCGAGGGCTACCTGGCCGCCCGCCTCGTGGGGGCCTGACCCCCTCAGCCCCTCAGCTCCTCAGGGCTCGTCGTGCCGCGGGGAGCGCGTCAGCTCGTCGCGGACCCCAGGGCGCGGGCCACGTCGTCGAGCATGCCCAGCGGGTGGACGCGGAAGGTCGGGTAGGTCCCGAAGACGACCGCACGACCACCGCCCGCGCTCTCCCCGGAGACGACCGACGGCTGCCCCGCGGCCGACGAGGGGCCGCCGGTGCCGTCACCCAGCGCCCGCCAGTGGCCGGCCACGAGCGGGCCGTCGCCGTAGGTCTGCTCCACGACGGTGCCGACGCCCAGGCCCGTGAAGTGGACCGGGGCGTAGACGAAGGCCCGGTCCTCGGCGTAGCCGTCGAGCAGGGAGCCGGCCGGTGTGCTGACGGCGACGACCCCGTTGCCCGAGCGGTTGCCCTGCACCGCCGTGGCCTCGAGGTAGCCCAGCGTCTGGGCGAGCGACGCCGCGGCGGCGCCGGTGCCGACGAGGTCACCGCCGCCGTCGACGAAGGAGCGCAGCGCGGCGAGCGCCTCCTCGGGGAGGGCCCCGCGCGAGAGCGCCGAACCGACCCACAGGGCGTCGACGCCGGACAGGTCCGTCGTGCCGTCGGCGAGGCCCTGCGCGGTCACCCGGAGCGGGTCGGCGTAGCCGAGCTCCTCGAGCGAGAGGTGGTCCTCGCCCGCGTCGTCGACGGCCGACGACGTCGTGTACGCCACCCGCAGCGGGCGCTGCAGCGGCACGTCGTCCGAGCCGGGCGTCACGTCGCGCGTGCGCTCGAAGACGACGCCCTCCTCGGCGGCGACGGCCACGGCGGCGGCCCGCTCGCGGCGGTCGAGGACGGCGGACCCGTCGGGCAGGAGCCCCACCGGGACGCCGTCCGCGAGCAGGCTGTTGAGCGCGCGCACCTCGGCCGAGCCGGTGAGGGCCAGGCGCAGGTCGGTGCCGCGGGGGACGTCGCCCGTCGGCGCGGCCCCCTCGACGGGCCGGGCGAGCACGCTGGAACCGCGCCCGGTCGAGGGCAGGTCCTCCACGCGGCGGACGTCGGCGCCCCACAGGTCGGTGAGGCTCCACGCCGACACGTCGTACATGCTCGGGACGCGGTCGGAGATGTCGCTGCCCTCGGCGAGGAGCACGTTGGCCATGCCGCGCAGGGGCTGGGCCATCTCGACGACGTAGGAGCCGCGCGGGTAGGTGGTGCCGTCGGCGCGGAAGGCCCGCACCGCCTGACCGACCTCGACGCCGTGGTCGACGAGGCGGTCGACGAGGCGCGCGGCGCTCGCCGCGGACCGCTGGTCCCCGGCCGGGATGACGTAGGCCTCGGGGAACTCGGCGCGGTAGACGTCGGTCTCGTCCCAGACCTCGGCCCACTGGTCGGGGCCGGGGATGCTCGCCGGGTCCGGGTCGGGGCCGATCTCGCGCAGCGGCTCGCCCGCCGAGCCGCGGCGGAAGACCTCGACCTGGTTGGCGAGCAGCTCGTCGGCGTTCTCGAGCACGTACGAGGTCGTCGAGGTGATGACCTGCTCGGCCACGGCCGTGTTGACGCCCGCCCGGCGGGCGCTCTCGGCGAGGCCCTCCGGCGTCGAGGTGCTCACCCGCCCGAGCGGCAGCTCGACGGTGGAGGTGACGGCGCCCTGGAAGGCGACGTACTGGGCCGTGAAGATGGGCGGCCAGTCGTCCCAGCCGGAGCGGATGTCGCGGTAGGGGATGCGGATCTTGCCCGTGTTCTCCTCCGTCACCTGGCCCTCGTCGTCGAGGTAGGTGTTGCCCTCGATGCCGGCGGCGGCGACGTCGGCCTCGATCCGCAGCGCCGAGGCGTAGGCGTGGGGGATGAAGAGGTCGTAGTCGTAGTTCTCGCCGTGCGGCGGCCCGCAGGGCTCTACCTGGAGCACGCTCGTGTAGCCGTGGATGTCGCTGAAGAAGAGCGGCTGGAGGCGGCCTGCGAGCTCGCGGACGGCGACCGTCTCGGGCGTCTCGTTGGTGATGAAGTCGCGGTTCGGGTCGAGGTCCAGGGCGGTGCGCCGCTGGCCCGCCACCCGTCCGTCGGGGTTGTTGGTGACCGTGAAGTACAGGCGGCTGCCCGCCAGGGTCGCGACGGCGTCGGCGTCCCCGGCCTCGGCGCGGTCCACGAGCGC
Organism: Pseudokineococcus marinus; assembly: GCF_013004605.1. Lineage (GTDB taxonomy): Bacteria > Actinomycetota > Actinomycetes > Actinomycetales > Quadrisphaeraceae > Pseudokineococcus > Pseudokineococcus marinus. The sequence goes on along the minus strand of NZ_JABEMA010000129.1, from coordinate 441 downwards.
CTCCATCCACCGGAGGCTGGCGTCGGTGCCCTCCCACTCGTTGCCGTGGATGTTGTTGTTGAACCAGACCGGCGTCTTGTACCCGGCGGCCAGGGCGGCGTCGGCGCCGGCGGCCTCGGGGTCGTCCTTGATGGCGTCCCGCCACGCCGCCTGCTGCGCGGTCTGCGCCGGCGTCTCGGGCGCCGTGAGCGTGACGAGGAGCAGCTCGCGGCCCTGCGTCGACGTGCCGACGACCTCGGTGGACACGTAGTCGCTGCGGGCCATGAGCGCCTGGAGGCGGGGCGCGATCTCGTCGTAGGGCAGGGCCCCGCGGGCGATCGAGGCGTCACCGGGCTCGTCGGGGTAGACCCGCAGCTGCGGCTGCTGGGGGTAGCTCGTGGGTCCCGCCTCCGCGGGCGCCGCGGCGGCGCGGCCCCGGGCGGCGGGGCCGAGCGCGCCCGC
>NZ_JABEMA010000128.1 GCF_013004605.1 Pseudokineococcus marinus | reverse complement strand
CCCTCGACCCGGCGGGCGACCTCGTGGCCCTCGTCCGCGACGAGGACGGCCGGACCCGGCCGACGCTCGTCCTGCGGCCGGCGTGAGCGCCCCCGACGGCGTGGGCCCGTCCGAGGGGCCGGGCCGGGCGGAGGGGGCGGTGCCCGGCGCGCGCCGCTGGGCGGTGCTCGTGACGCCCGTGGCCAACCGCGTCTACGCCGGGGACGCCCCCCGGCTGCTCGCCGCCGAGCTCGTCCTCGTGCTGGGCGCGGGCGGTCGGCCCGTCGACGTCGCGGTGGAGCAGGTCGCCGGCCTGCCCTACGTCGTCCTCTCGAGCCCCGGGGACCTCGACGACCGGAGCCGGCGGGCCGTCGCCTCGGCGTCGACCGCCCACGCCCTCTTCGAGCGCCGCGCCCTGCCCGACGGCGCGGAGGCCCTCGTCCCCGTGCCGCTGCCCGCCGTCGACCTCTACGACGACGACCTCCTGACCATCCCCAAGTACCCGGGGAAGACGAACGAGCACGTCACGCGCCTGCTGCTGGACCTCGCCGTCGCGGCGCTCGAGGAGGGCCCGGCGGGTGCGGTGGGGGGAGCGCCGGCCGCCGCACGCCGCCTCCGCCTGCTCGACCCGCTCGCGGGGCGCGGCACGACGCTGCACCTGGCTCTCATGGCGGGGATGGACGCCACCGGCGTGGAGGTGGACGCCGGGGAGGTCGACGCCCACCGCGCCTTCCTCGTGCGGTGGCTGCGCACCAAGCGCCTCAAGCACACCGTCGACGCCGGCCGCCTGAAGGTGGCGGGCGCGGTGCTGGGCGAGCGCCTGCGGGTCGAGGTCTCGCCGTCCAAGGAGGCCGCCCGGGCGGGCGACGTCCAGGTCCTCGAGGTCCTGCGCGCCGACACCGCCGCCGTCGGCCCCGTCCTGGCCGACGGCTCGTTCGACCTCCTCGTCACCGACGCGCCCTACGGCGTCCAGCACGGCAGCGCCCGTGCCGGCGGCCGTGGTCCCGCCGGCGCCGGCGCCGGTCGGGGCGGTGCCACCGGCAGGGACAGGGGTGGACGAGATCGGGGCCCCCGGGACCTGCTCGAGCGGGCGCTGCCCGTCTGGGTGCCGCTGCTGCGGCGCGGCGGCGTCCTCGCGATGTCGTGGAACACGCACGTCCTGCCGCGCCCGGAGGTCGTCGCGCTGCTCGAGCGCCACGGGCTCGAGGTGCTCGCCGCGGGGGAGGACGGCGCCCTCGCGCACCGCGTCGACCAGGCGGTGCACCGCGACCTCGTCCTCGCGCGCCGCCCGGGCCGGGCCCCCGCCGCCGCCGCAGGCTGATCGCGGGCGGCCGCCCTCCCCGCCGGAGGCCCGACGATCTTCGCGCTGCGCCGGGAGGCCGCTGGGCGTAGAACGGTCCGCGCGGCGCCGCACCCTGCGCGTCGCGGCACGCGGACGGAGACCGGCATGAGCAGCAGCGAGCAGAGCGGGGGCGCGGCGCCGCCGGCCCGCCGCGACAGCAACCGCAAGGCGGTGGCCCTGGCCCTGGCGGCCGCGGTCGGCGGCTTCCTCTTCGGGTTCGACTCCTCCGTCATCAACGGCGCGGTCTCGGCGATCCAGGGCCAGTACGAGCTGTCGTCCTTCGTCATCGGCTTCGTCGTCGCGGTGGCGCTGCTCGGCTCCGCCGTCGGCGCGTGGTTCGCCGGGCCGCTCGCCGACCGCATCGGGCGCACCCGCGTCATGCTCGTCTCGGCGGTCCTCTTCCTCGCGTCAGCGGTCGGCTCCGGCTTCGCCTTCACGCCCTGGGACCTCACCTTCTGGCGCGTCGTCGGCGGCGTCGCCATCGGCATCGCCTCGGTGATCGCCCCGGCCTACATCGCGGAGATCTCGCCGAGCAAGATCCGCGGCCGGCTCGCGTCGTTCCAGCAGCTCGCCATCACGCTCGGCATCTTCGCCGCGCTCCTGTCGGACGCCTTCTTCGCCGGCGCGGCCGACGGCGGCGCGAGCGGCACCTTCGCGGGGCTCGACACCTGGCGCTGGATGCTCCTGGCCGAGGCCGTCCCGGCCGTGGTCTTCGGCATCCTCGCGCTGCTCATCCCCGAGTCGCCGCGCTACCTCGTGGCCAAGGGCCAGACGCAGCGCGCGGTCGCCGTCTTCCGGGACTCGCTGCACGCCCGCAACGCCGACGCGCTCGTGCAGGCCGTGCGCAAGAGCCTCCAGCGCGAGGACGAGCCCTCGATGCGCGACCTGCGCGGGCCGCGCCTCGGGCTCCAGCCGATCGTCTGGACCGGGATCATCCTGTCGGTCCTGCAGCAGTTCGTCGGGATCAACGTGATCTTCTACTACTCGACGACGCTGTGGCAGTCCGTCGGCTTCGACGAGTCGGACTCCTTCACGATCTCCGTCTTCACGGCCGTGCTCAACGTCCTCGTGACCTTCGTCGCCGTCGCCTTCGTCGACAAGGTCGGCCGCCGCAAGCTCCTCATGGCCGGCTCCGCCGGCATGGTGCTCGGGCTCGGGGCCGTCACCCTGGCCTTCACGCAGGCCGCCGTCGTGCCCGGCCAGGACGACGTCTCGCTGCCGACCGGGTGGGGCCCCGTGGCCCTCGTGGGCGCCAACCTCTTCGTCATCGCCTTCGGCGCCTCGTGGGGTCCCGTGGTGTGGGTCCTGCTGGGCGAGATGTTCCCCAACCGCATCCGCGCCGCCGCCCTCGCGGTGGCGGCCTCCGCGCAGTGGATCGCCAACTTCATCGTGACGGTGACGTTCCCGGTGCTCTCCCAGGACGTCTCGCTGTGGGCGACGTACCTCATCTACACCGTCTTCGCGGCGCTGTCCTTCCTCTTCGTCAAGACCAAGGTCGTCGAGACGAACGGCGTCGAGCTGGAGGACATGGGCACGGACAAGCAGTCGGCGCCCGCCCGCGCCGGCACCTGACACCTGCCCGCGGCGCCCCGGCGCGGACCGCCCCCGGCGCGAGCGCGCGGGCGGCCCCGCCGGGGCGCCGTCGCGCCGGCCTGGCACAGTGGGAGCGACCGGGACGGGCCCGGAGGTGAGAGGGGCGGCCCCGCGTGGAGCGCTGGTACGGAGCGGAGCAGGTGCCGTCGGCGCCGGGCGGCTCGGTCGTCGCCGTCGGCAACTTCGACGGCGTGCACCGCGGCCACCGCGTCCTGCTCGACGAGGTCGTGCGCGTCGCCCGCGAGCGCGGCCTGCGCTCGCTGGCCGTCACCTTCGACCCCCACCCCCTCCACGTCCTCCACCCCGACCGGGCGCCCGCGCTGCTGACCGGCCTCGACGAGCGGCTCGAGCTGCTCGGGGGGACGGGCCTCGACGGGGTCGTCGTCCTGCCCTTCACGCGCGCGCTCGCGGCCCGGACGCCGCGCGAGTGGGTGGCGGAGGACCTCGTGCGCGACCTGGGCGCGCGGGTGCTCGTCGTCGGGCACGACGTGCGGTTCGGCGCCGGCAACGCCGGCGACCTCGCGGTGCTGCGCGAGCTGGCGTCCGAGCTCGGCGTCGACGTCGTCGTGCTCGACGACGCCGTCTCCGCCGGCCGGCGCTGGTCGTCCTCCTGGGTGCGCGAGCTGCTCGCCGCCGGTGACGCCCGGGGGGCCGCCGACGTCCTCGGCCGCCCGCACCGCGTCGTCGGCGAGGTCGTCCACGGGGACCACCGGGGCCGCGAGCTCGGGTACCCGACGGCGAACCTCTCCGCGGGCGCCGAGGGGCTCGTGCCCGCCGACGGCGTCTACGCCGGCTGGCTCACCGCGCTGGACGGCGGCGCCCCGGGCGGCGGCGTCCGCCCGGGCGATCGCCGCCCCGCCGCCGTCTCCATCGGCACGAACCCGACCTTCGACGGCCTCGAGCGGCGGGTGGAGGCCTTCGTCCTCGACGTCCCGGACGGCAGCCCGCTCGACCTCTACGGCGTCCGGGTCCGCGTCGAGCTCGTCGAGCGCCTGCGCGAGACCCTCCGCTTCGACGGCGTGGAGGCCCTCTGCGCGCAGATGGCGCGCGACGTCGACCGGGCCCGCGAGGTGCTCGACGCGGCGGCGCCCGTCCCGGGGCGCTGACGAGGGCCCGTCGGGGCGACCTCGGCGAGCCGTCGGGCCCCGGCGCGCCCGCTGCTACCCTGGCGGGGCCGTTTGATCGGCCGCGGACCCAGAGAGCCCGGGTGGACGTGCCCCGGCGCACCGCGCAACGGACCCAAGGAGAGCAGTGCCCCTCGACGCCGCCACCAAGCAGCAGATCATGACCGAGTACGCGACGCACGAGGGCGACACCGGCTCGCCCGAGGTGCAGGTCGCGATGCTCACGAAGCGCATCACCGACCTGACCGAGCACCTCAAGGAGCACAAGCACGACCACCACAGCCGCCGCGGGCTGCTGCTGCTGGTCGGCCAGCGCCGCCGGCTCCTCAAGTACGTCGCCAAGCAGGACGTCAACCGCTACCGCGAGCTGATCGGCCGGCTCGGCATCCGCCGCTGACCCCCGGACGCCGCCCCCTCAGGTGAGGGGGCGGCGTCGGTGCGTCCGGGCCCGCCCGGGCGCCGAACCACCCGCGGCACGACCGCCGCACCGCACCACCGCAGTCCCGAGCGCGACCCGGCCCCGCCGGGCACCGCGACCACGGGTGCCGACGAGCCGGAGAGCCGGTCCTCGGTGGTGGCCCCCGGGAGGCGCGCAGCGCGCCGGCCCGTGGGCCTCGATCGGGAACTGGCCTCGCACCCTGACGCCCACACCTGGGCACCGGCCCGTCGTCGCCCCGCTGCACCGGAGGACCGGTGCGGCAGACCCGACGAACGGAGACCTCCTCGTGGAGACCACCCCCACCGCCGTCGAGACCGTCATCGACAACGGCTCGCACGGCTCCCGCACCATCCGCTTCGAGACGGGCCGCCTGGCCAAGCAGGCCGCCGGCTCCGTCGCCGCCTACCTCGACGGCGAGTCGATGCTCCTGTCGGCCACGACGGCCGGCAAGAACCCCAAGGACCACTTCGACTTCTTCCCCCTCACGGTGGACGTCGAGGAGCGCATGTACGCCGCGGGCCGCATCCCCGGCTCGTTCTTCCGCCGCGAGGGCCGCCCCGGCACGGACGCGATCCTCACCTGCCGCCTCATCGACCGGCCGCTGCGCCCGTCGTTCGTCTCGGGCCTGCGCAACGAGGTCCAGGTCGTCATCACGGTGATGGCGCTGCACCCCGACGACGCCTACGACGTCCTCGCCATCAACGCCGCGTCCCTCTCGACGCAGCTCTCCGGCCTGCCCTTCTCGGGCCCGGTCGGCGGCGTCCGCGTGGCGCTCGTCGACGGCCAGTGGGTCGCCTTCCCCAAGCACAGCCAGATGGAGCGCGCCGTCTTCGACATGGTCGTCGCCGGCCGGGTCGTCGGCTCCGGCGACGACGCCGACGTCGCGATCATGATGGTCGAGGCCGAGGCCACCGAGGACGCGTGGACGCTGGTCTCCGAGGGCGCCCAGAAGCCCACCGAGGAGGTCGTGGCCGCCGGGCTCGAGGCCGCCAAGCCCTTCATCGCGCAGCTGTGCGCCGCGCAGCAGCAGGTCGCCGACGCGGCCGCCAAGGAGACGCAGGAGTTCCCGCGCTTCCTGGACTACTCCGACGACGTCTACGCGGCGGTCGAGCAGGCCGGCTCGGAGCGCCTCGCGCAGGCCCTCACCATCGCCGGCAAGCAGGAGCGCGAGTCCGCGCTCGACGAGGTCAAGGGCGCCGTGCGCGCCGAGCTCGCCGACCGCTTCGAGGGGCGCGACAAGGAGGTCTCGGCGGCGTTCCGCTCGCTGACCAAGGCCCTCGTGCGCCAGCGCGTCCTGCGCGACGGCGTCCGCATCGACGGCCGCGGCCCGGCCGACATCCGCACGCTCGGCGCCGAGGTCGAGGTGCTCCCGCGCGTCCACGGCTCGGCGCTCTTCGAGCGCGGCGAGACGCAGATCCTCGGCGTCACGACGCTCAACATGCTGCGCATGGAGCAGCAGATCGACTCGCTCGGCCCCGAGACGCGCAAGCGCTACATGCACAACTACAACTTCCCGCCCTTCTCCACGGGCGAGACCGGCCGCGTGGGTTCGCCCAAGCGCCGCGAGATCGGCCACGGCGCCCTCGCCGAGCGCGCGCTCGTCCCCGTCCTGCCGAGCCGCGAGGAGTTCCCCTACGCGATCCGCCAGGTCTCCGAGGCGCTGGGCTCCAACGGCTCGACGTCGATGGGCTCGGTCTGCGCCTCGACCCTGTCGCTGCTCAACGCCGGTGTGCCGCTGCGCGCCCCGGTCGCCGGCATCGCCATGGGCCTCATCTCCGACACGGTGGACGGCGAGACCCGCTACGCGGCGCTCACGGACATCCTCGGCGCCGAGGACGCCTTCGGTGACATGGACTTCAAGGTCGCCGGGACCAAGGAGTTCGTGACGGCGATCCAGCTCGACACCAAGCTCGACGGCATCCCCGCCTCGGTGCTCGCCGGCGCGCTGACGCAGGCCCGCGACGCGCGCCTGCACATCCTCGACGTCATGGCCGAGGCCATCGACGCGCCCGACGAGATGAGCCCGCACGCGCCGCGCGTCATCGCCGTCCAGGTGCCGGTCGACAAGATCGGCGAGGTCATCGGCCCCAAGGGCAAGATGATCAACCAGATCCAGGACGAGACCGGCGCCGACATCTCCATCGAGGACGACGGCACGGTGTACATCGGCGCGACGGACGGCCCGTCCGCCGAGGCGGCGCGGTCGATGGTCAACGCCATCGCCAACCCGCAGATGCCGGAGGTCGGCGAGCGCTTCGTCGGCACCGTCGTCAAGACGACGACGTTCGGCGCCTTCATCTCCCTCACGCCGGGCAAGGACGGCCTGCTCCACATCTCGCAGATCCGCAAGATGGTGGGCGGCAAGCGGATCGACTCCGTCGACGACGTCCTCGGCGTCGGCCAGAAGGTCCAGGTCCAGATCGCCGAGATCGACCCGCGCGGCAAGCTCTCCCTCGAGCCCGTGCTCGCCGAGGGCGAGGGCGACGCCTCCGGCGACGCCCAGGGCCAGCAGGCGGAGGCCGCCAACATCTGATGCCGGTCGACCTGACCACGCTCGAGGGCCCCGACGGGTGGCTCGAGCACGACGCCGCCGGGCGGGCGGGTGCGCGCGTGCGCCGCACCCGCCTGCCCGGCGGCGTCCGGGTCCTCACCGAGCAGGTGCCGGGCGCGCGGTCCGCGACGCTCGGCGCCTGGGTCGGCGTGGGCAGCCGTGACGAGGCCGACCACGAGCGCGGCTCGACGCACTTCCTCGAGCACCTGCTCTTCAAGGGCACCCGGCGCCGCTCGGCCATGGACATCGCCGTCGCCCTCGACGAGGTCGGCGGCGACGCCAACGCCGCCACGGGCAAGGAGACCACCTCCTACTACGCCCGGGTGCTGGACGCCGACCTGCCCGTGGCCGTGGACGTCGTCTGCGACATGGTCACCTCCGCGGTGCTGCGGGCCGAGGACGTCGACGGCGAGCGCGGCGTCATCCTCGAGGAGCTGGCGGCGGCCGAGGACGACGACGAGGACGTCGCGCAGGAGCGCTTCGCCCTCGCCGTCCACGGCGACACCCCGCTGGGGCGCCCCATCGGCGGCACCCCGGACGACATCCGTCGCGCGACGCGCGACGCCGTCGCGGACCACTACCGCCGCCACTACGTGCCCGAGGGCCTCGTCGTCACCGCGGCGGGCGGCCTCGAGCACGACGCCGTCTGCGACCTCGTCAGCGGGGCCCTCGCCGAGGCGGGCTGGCCCGTCGGCGACGCGCCCGACCCGCTCCCGCGCCGGGCCGCGACCGCGGGGCGACTGGTGCCGAGCCGCCGCGGCCCCGGCGGCGTCGTCACGGTCGAGCGCGACACCGAGCAGGCGCACGTCCTGCTCGGGGGCCCGGGCCTCACGGCGACCGACGAGCGCCGCTGGGTGATGGGCGTCCTCGTCGCCGTCCTCGGCGGCGGCATGAGCTCGCGGATCTTCCAGGAGGTCCGCGAGAAGCGGGGCCTCGCCTACTCGACGTACGCCTTCGACGCCGGCTACGCCGACGACGGGCTCTTCGGCCTCTACGCCGGGTGCACGCCGGCCCGCGTCCCCGAGGTCGTCGAGCTCCTCGCCGAGCAGTGGGCGCTCCTGGCCCGCGACGGCCTGGGGGAGGACGAGCTGCGCCGCGGCCGCGGCCAGCTGTCCGGCTCCCTCGTCCTCGGCATGGAGGACTCCGGCGCCCGCATGACGCGCCTGGCGCGCGCCGAGCTCGTCCACGGCCGCTGGACCGGCGTCGACGAGGCGCTGGGGCGGATCGCGGCCGTCACCGCGGACGACGTCGTCGCGCTCGCGGGCGAGCTGCTCGACGCCCCGCGCTCGCTCGTCGTCGTCGGGCCCTTCGACGACGACCTGGTGGCCGTCGCGCCCTGAGCACTCACGAGACCGACGGAGGGGCGGGCACCCGGCACCGGGTGCCCGCCCTCCGTCGGTCTCGGCGCGTGTCGCGCGTCACCGCCCGCGGTGGGCGGCGCTCGACCGGGTCCGCGTCCGACGTCGTCCGCGGGGTGCGGACGCTCGGTCGGGTCCGCGTCCGGCGCCGTCCGCGGGGTGCGGACGCTCGGTCGGGTCCGCGTCCGACGTCGTCCGCGGGGTGCGGACGCTCGGTCGGGTCCGCGTCCGGCGCCGTCCGCGGGGTGCGGACGCTCGGTCGGGTCCGCGTCCGGCGTCGTCAGCGGGGTGCGGACGCT
>NZ_JABEMA010000127.1 GCF_013004605.1 Pseudokineococcus marinus | reverse complement strand
GCGGCGCCCGGCGTGCGTCCCGGGCTCCTGGCCGCCGCGGCCTGGGCCGCGGTGGCCGCCGTGCTCGCCGGGGTGGCTGTCCACCGGCCGCCGCACCGCCGTGCGTGGGCCGCCACCGGCCTCATGCTCACGTGCTGGGCCGTCGGCCACACGGCCGCGCTGGTCGATCCCGGCGGGGACCTCCCGCAGGACGCCGTGGTGGTGGGCCAGGTGGTGGGTGCGGGCGTCGTCGTCCGCCTCGTCGCCGGGGGCCTCCCGCGCCGGCGCCGGCGCCGCCGCGAGGGCGACCCGGGCGTCCTGCTCGAGCACCTGCTGCTCGCCGCGGTGGTGGCGCTCGCGGTGGCCGACCTCGTCGCGCGCCTCCTGCGGGACGGGGCCAGCGGCTCGGGAGCCACGGGGGCCGCCCTCGACGTCGTCCTGCTCGCCCTGGTCCTGCGCTTCGCCCTCTCGCGGTCCGAGCTCGGCGCCTCGGCGCGCCTCCTCGTCGTCGGCGCCCTGACGGGCGTCGGGTACCACCTCGGCGCGGCCGTGCACCCCGCCGCCGCCGCGCCGAGCGGCTTGCTGCAGGTGCTCGGCGCCGTCTGCCTCGTCGTGCTCGGCGGCGCCGCCCTCCTGCCTTCCATGGACGGGGCGCTCGAACCCGGCGCACGCGCGTGCCGACCGGCCTCCGGGCGCCTCCTCGGCCTCGTGCCCCTCGTCGTCGTGGCCCCGGCGCTGTGGGCGCTCGACCGCACCTCCGGCAGCGCCGCCCTCCCGGCCGGCGCGGTGGTCGGGGGCGGGGCCCTGCTGGCCGCCCTCGGCATGCTCCGCGGCGTCGTGGCCCTGCGGGCCAGCGAGCGCGCCGCCGACCACGACGCCCTCACGGGGCTGCGCAACCGCCGCGGCCTCGACGCCGCCTTCCGCCGCATGGTCCGCGGACCCGACGGCCTCCTGCTGTGCCTCGTCGACCTCGACGACTTCAAGGCCGTCAACGACACCCACGGCCACGAGGTGGGGGACGAGCTCCTGCGCGACGTCGCCGCGGCGCTCGTCCGCGCGGCCGGCCCGGACGCCGTCGTCGCGCGCCAGGGCGGCGACGAGTTCGTCGTCCTCCTGCCGGCCACCCCGGAGCCGCTGGAGCCGGGCGCGTCCGCGTCCGGGGCCGTCGACGCCGAGCGCCGCCGGCTCCACGACGGGACCCCCGGGCGCCTCGTCGAGGCCCTGCAGCGCCCGCGCACCGTCGCCGGCCACGACCTGCGGGGCAGCGGGAGCGTCGGCGTCGTCCACGTGCGCGCCCCCTCCTCGCTGCCGCAGGCGCTGACGCGCGCCGACATCGCGCTCTACGAGACGAAGGCGGCGGGCAAGGCCGGGGTGACGACGTACCGGCCGCGCATGCGCACGCAGGTGCAGCGCCGCCAGCGCCTCGCGGAGGACCTGCGGCTCGTCCTCGAGGGCGCGCCGGCCGCCCGGGTGGGGTCGCTCGTCGTCCACCACCAGCCGCTGGTGCTCCTCGAGACCGGGGAGGTCGTCGGCTCCGAGGCGCTCGTGCGCTGGCACCACCCGCTGCTGGGCCTGCTGCCGCCCGCCGACTTCCTGCCCGTCGCCCACGAGGGGGGCCGCGACGTCGACGTCGACGCCCACGTCCTCGACCTCGCCCTGGGCCAGCTCGCCGACTGGCGCGGCCGGGGGCTCGACGCCGTCCCGGTCAGCGTCAACGTCACCCCGGCGAGCCTCGTCGAGGGGCGCCTGGCCTCACGGGTCGAGCGGCAGCTGCGGCGGCACGGGGTGCCGGCGTCCCTGCTGCGGCTGGAGATCACCGAGCACGAGCAGGTGCCCGCCTCCGCGGCCGTGGTGCGCGAGCTGCGGGCGCTGCAGGACGCGGGCGTGCGCATCAGCCTCGACGACTTCGGGGCCGGCTACACCTCGCTGGGGTACCTGCAGCGCTTCCCCGTGTCCCTGCTCAAGCTCGACCGCTCGCTCGTGACGTCGCTCGAGGAGGACCTCGACCTCCTCGCCGGCATCGCGGCGATGGCGCGGGCGCTGCGCCTCGACGTCCTGGCCGAGGGCGTCGAGACGACCGAGCAGCGCAGCGCGCTCGTGGACCTGGGCATCCGCTACGGCCAGGGGCACCTGTTCTCCCCGGCGCTGGCGGCCGAGCACATGGCGGGGCTCCTGCCCGTGGTGCCTCCGGTGCCGGGGGCGCGGCCGACCCGGTCGACGGGCGGGCGCGCCCCCGTGCCGGCCCCCGCCGTCCCGCTCCAGGCGCTGCCGTCCGCGCCGCTCCCGGACGCCGTCCCCTGACGACGCGGGCCCGGCACCCCAGGGTGCCGGGCCCGCGCGGACGGGCGGGGTCAGTGGGGGCTGTGCGAGCCCTGGTCCTGGGTGTCCTGCCGCTCCTCGGAGCCGTCCTCCGACCACAGCACGTGGTAGGTGCCCTCGGCGTCGACGCGCCGGTAGGTGTGGGCGCCGAAGAGGTCGCGCAGCCCCTGGACGAGGGCGGCCGGCAGGCGGTCCCGGCGCAGGCCGTCGTAGTACGCCAGCGCGCTCGAGAAGCCGGGGGCGGGGACGCCGAGCCGGACCGCCGTGGCCACCACGCGCCGCCAGGCGTCCTGCGCGTCGGCGACGGCCTCGGCGAAGTAGTCGTCGAGCAGCAGCGAGGCCAGGTGCTGGTCCTTGTCGTAGGCCTGCTTGATGCGGTCGAGGAAGCGGGCGCGGATGATGCAGCCGCCGCGCCAGATCGTCGCCATCATCCCGCGGTCGATGTCCCAGCCGTACTCCTGGCTGGCCGCGGTGATCTGGTCGAACCCCTGCGCGTACGCCACGACCTTGGAGGCGTAGAGCGCCTGGCGGACGGCGTCGACGAAGCCCTCGGCGTCGGCGCCCTCGAGGCGGCCGCCGCTGGGGCCGGCGAGGCCCCTGTCCAGCACCGCCTTCCGCTGGCCCGCGGCGCCGGAGAGGGCGCGCGCGAAGACCGCCTCGGCGATGCCGGTGACGGGCACGCCGAGGTCGAGCGCGGACTGCACCGTCCAGCGGCCGGTGCCCTTCTGCTCGGCCTGGTCGACGACGACGTCGACGAACGGCTTCCCCGTGCTCGCGTCCTCGTGGCGCAGCACCCGGGCGGTGATCTCCACGAGGAAGGACTCGAGGTCGCCCTCGTTCCACTCGTCGAAGACGTCGGCGAGCTGGGCGGGGGAGAGGTCGAGCCCCTGGCGCAGGAGGTCGTAGGCCTCGGCGATGAGCTGCATGTCGGCGTACTCGATGCCGTTGTGGACCATCTTGACGAAGTGGCCCGCGCCGTCGGGGCCGACGTAGGTGCAGCACGGGGTGCCGTCGACGTCGACCGCGATGTCCTCGAGGATCGGCCCGAGGGCCTCGTAGGACTCGCGCGAGCCGCCGGGCATGATGCTCGGCCCCTCGAGGGCGCCCTCCTCGCCGCCGGAGACGCCGGTGCCGACGAAGTGCAGGCCGCGCTCGCGCAGGTCGTGCTCGCGGCGGCGGGTGTCCTCGTAGTGCGCGTTGCCGGCGTCGACGACGATGTCGCCCTCCTCGAGGAGGGGCACCAGCTCGTCGATGACGGCGTCCGTCGCCTTCCCGGCCTTCACCATGATGATCACGCGGCGCGGCTTGGCGAGGGAGGCCACGAAGTCCTCGAGCGAGTGCGACGGGCGGAAGTCGCCCTCGTCGCCGTGCTCGGCCACCAGCTCGTCGACGCGGGACGCCGTCCGGTTGTGCACCGCCACCGCGTGACCGTGCCGGGCGATGTTGCGGGCCAGGTTGCGGCCCATCACCGCGAGGCCGGTGACGCCGACGTCGGCGAGGCCGCCCGGGTCCGGCTTCGCGGGGGTGCCCGTGCTCGAGGTCGTGTCGGTCGTGCCGGCCATGCGGTCTCCCGGAGGGGGTCGGGGCCGCCGCAGCGGCCCGGGGCGGGGTCAGGGCGCTCGGGGGGAGCGTCGCGCCCGCCGGCGCGGGGCGCCGGGGGCCGTTGCCGATCGTGCCCGACACCGCCGCGCCCGGCAGGCCGGTCCGTCCGCCGGACCCGCGGTGCCGTCGTGCGCTCGACCGGGGAGCCCTCGTCCGCCGGGCCGGGGCGCGCCCGTCCGAGGTCGCCGGTGGAGGACCGCCGGCCGTCACCGGGACTCGGGCGCCGCCGTCGTCGGGGCCAGGCGCAGCCGTCGCCGTGGCTCAGGCGCAGCCGTCGCCGTGGCTCAGGCGCAACCGTCATCGAGTCCAAGCGGAGCCGTCACCGGGGCTCAGGCGTCCGCCGTCGCCGGGGCGCGAGCGGGCCGGTGTCGTCGTGGCGCGCGGCGAGCGGGGAGGGTCAGCGCCTGCCACGGTGGCGGCATGGGCTCCTCCGCGCCGACGTCGCCCGACCGCGGCAGCGGTGGTGGGGAGCGCGCGACGGTCGTCGTCGACCTCGACGGCACGCTCGTCGCGGGTGACGCCTTCGGCGCCCTCCTGCGCCACCTGCTGTCCCGCCACCGGTTGCGCCTGCTGGTGGCCGTCGTCGCCGCGCCGCTGTGGGGGCCCGGGCTGCTGCTGGCGCCGACGCGCTCGGCGGCCGAGCGCGGGCTCGTGTGGCTCGCCGGGCTGGGCCTCGACGACGAAGCCTTCGCCGCCGAGGTCCGGCGCGTCGCCGCCGTCCACGCGGGTGGGCGGCGGGTCGCGGGCGCGGGGGTGGCGCGCGTGCGCGAGCACCTGCGCCGCGGGGACCGGGTGGTCCTCGCGACCGGGTGCGCGGAGCCGCTGGCGCTGGCCGTGCGCGACGCCCTGGGCCTGCGCGAGGTGGAGGTGGTCGCGACCCGGCTGGTCCGCCACCGCTGGCGACCGCCGCCGCCCGTCGTGCACGCCCGAGGGCCGGGCAAGGTGACCGCTCTGCGAGCGGCGGGTGTCGAGCTGCCCGTGGACCACGCGTACTCCGACAGCGCCCGCGACCTGCCCCTGCTGCGCGGGGCGCGGGTGCCCCACGTCGTCGACCCGACGCGCCGAGACCTGCGCCGCCTGCGCAGGGGACTGGGCCGGGATGTGGACGTGCTGCGCTGGGCGGGGACGAGGTCCGCCGGCGCCAGGGGCGGCGAGGTCGGCGCGCGACGCGCGTGAGAGGTCGGTCTCCGGTCTTAGGTCTGCGGTCTCCGGTCGGCGAGACGGCTGGCGGCGACGCCGGTCGACTCCTGCGCGAGGCCGGCGTCGTGAGCCGCGGCGACGCCGGTGTCCGGCGGTCGCGCACAGGTCGGTCGAGCGGGGCGTCGTCCACAGGCCGCAGGGTCGTGGGGGCGTCATCGGACCCCGCCCCTAGCCTCGTACACGTGTTCGAGATGGGCGTGAGCGGGGCTGAGGGGGACGACGCCGTCCCGCCGTCGGCCTCGCCGCGCGCCGGTCGGGGTGCGGGCTCCCCTGACGTGACCGGTGCTGCCGCGGGCGAGGACGGCGGTGTCGTCGAGCTGGTCGGCGAGGTCGGTCGGGTGCGGTCGGAGGTGCGGGCCGGGACTCTGGGTCGGGTGCAGGCGGTCGTCGCGCTGGAGGTGGCGCGGTCGAGGGCGTGGGCGGGGCTGCTGCGGCAGGTCGCCGCGCTGGTGGACGAGCTGGGCGCGTCGGGTGGGCCGGCGGCGCCGGTGGCCGACGCTGGTGACGGCGCCGGGCGGCCGGGTGCGGTCGGTGTGGTGACGCTGGCGGAGACCTCCAGTCCGGGGGCGGGGTCGGGGCGGGATGCGGGTGTGGCGTTCGAGGCCGCGGCGGCGGAGCTGGCGGTCGCGCTGGTCGTGCCGCTGCGGCGGGCGCAGGAGGTGGTCGCCGAGGCCCTCGCGGTCACGACCCGGCTGCCGGTGACGCTGGCCGCGTTGGAGGCCGGGCGCATCGACCCTCAGCGCTCCCGGCTGGTCGCCGACGAGACCGTCGCCCTCTCGGCTCCTCACGCGGCGGCGGTGGATGCGGCCCTGGCCGGCGACCTGAGCTCGTTGACGGTCCCGGCGCTGCGGGCGCGGGTGCGGCACCTGGTCGCCACGATCGACCCCGAGGCGGTGCGCCGGCGGGTGCGGCGGGCGACGTGCGCCCGCGGGGTGCGCCTGTTCCCGGTCGCGGACGGGATGGCCCAGCTGGTCGCGACGGGCCCGGTGCTGGACCTGGCGTGCGTCTTCGAGCGGTTGACCACGCAGGCCCGGGCCCGGGCCGGGGAGCACGGCAGGACCGACCCGCACGCGGCGACGTCCGCCGGCCTGGACGCCCTCAGCGATGCCGCCGCGGCCGGGTTGCCCGACCGGCGAGGCATCGACGCCCGCCGCTTCGACGCCCTCGTCGACCTCGCCACCACCACCGACCTCACGACCACCGACCTGCCCACCAGTGCTGGCGCCGGTGCTGCCACCCGCGCGGACGCCAGCACCAGCGCAGGGGAGGGTCCGGCCGCCACGACCACGAGGGTGGCGCGGGCGCGCAGCCCGCACGGCCCGCAGGTCACCGTGGCCCTGTCCAGCCTCCTCGGCCTCGACGACGACCCCGCCCAGCACCCCACCCTCGGACCCGTCCCCGCGCTCGCCGTCGCCGAGCTCCTCGCCGCCGGGCACCGCTTCCGCCGCGCCCTGACCGCACCGCTCACCGGCCACCTCGTCGGCCTCGACGGCCACCTCCTGACCCTCGACCCCACCACCATGGCCGCGCCGCTGTCCGGTCCGTCGGGGAAGGGCACCCGGGCCGCACCAGCGCGCCGCGGCCGCAGGGAAGCCGTCACCGTGCGCGTCGACACCCCCGACGACCGCCCGCCGTCGCCACCGACAGCACCGGCACCTGACATGACTGCCGCAGCCGCAGCGCCGCCGCCTTCCCCGCCCGGGCCGGTGACGGGCTCCTCAGCCTCGCTGCACGCCTCGCTGCGCCGCGCCGCCCGACGGTCCGCCTGCTCCTACGCGACCGCGACCGGAGGGCCCGGCCCGTACGCGCCAACCGACGCCTGCGCCCGCTGGGTGCGCACCCGCTCACCCCGCTGCCAGGCCCCCGGCTGTCGCATGCCCGCGACCCGCTGCGACCTCGACCACCGCGTCTCCCACGCCACCGGTGGGCCGACCTGCCCGTGCAACCTCGACGTCCTCTGCCGGCGTCACCACCTGGCCAAGCACCACTTCGGATGGACCGCCGTTCCGACCTCCGACGACCCCACAGACCCGGGGCTCACCTGGACCACCCCGCTCGGGCAGGTCGTCCACGTGCCCGCCCGACCGCTGCTGCCGCGCCCCGCACCGCCCATCACTGACGCCGTCCGC
Source organism: Pseudokineococcus marinus (assembly GCF_013004605.1). Lineage (GTDB taxonomy): Bacteria > Actinomycetota > Actinomycetes > Actinomycetales > Quadrisphaeraceae > Pseudokineococcus > Pseudokineococcus marinus. The sequence goes on along the minus strand of NZ_JABEMA010000127.1, from coordinate 1,494 downwards.
GCCGCGATGAGGGCTGATGCCGCGGCCGCAGCCGCGCTGGAAGAGGGGCTCCTGGGCGCCGCGCGCTACCCCACCCGCGACTCCGCCGCCCAGGACCTCGACCGCCTCCACGCCGAGCTCGCCCGCCAGCAGCGTGAGCTCGAGGGCGGCGGCCCGGTGCCTGCTCTTCCCGGCGACGACCCGAGCGGCGCCACGGGCGGAGGAGGCGGGTGGGGCGAGGGGAGCCTCCCGCCCTACTGACGACCCGCCCGGTCCGCGAGGCCGGCTGCGGGCGTCAGGCCCCGAGCGCGGAGCGGAGGAGGGCGAGCTTGGCCGTCGTCTCCGCCAGCTCGGCGTCGGGGTCGGAGCCGCGGACGATGCCCGCGCCCGCGTGCAGCCGCACCGAGCGCCCCTGGACGACGCCGCAGCGGATGGTGACGGCCCACTCGCCGTCGCCCGAGGCGTCGGTCCAGCCCACGGCGCCCGCGTAGAAGCCGCGGTCGACGGGCTCCAGCCGGTCGATCGCCGCCCGGGCCGGGCCGGACGGCGTCCCGCCGACGGCGGGCGTGGGGTGCAGGGCGCGCGCGAGGTGCAGCGAGGTCGTCGAGGGGTCGGCCGTGCGCCCTTCGAGCCGGGTCGCCAGGTGCCAGACCGTCGGCGTGGCCACCAGCTCGGGAGCCTCCGGGACGACGAGGTCGGCGCACCACGGCCGCAGAGCCCGCACCATGGCCTCGACGACGAGCGCGTGCTCGCGGCGGTCCTTGTCCGAGGCCAGCAGGGCCCGGGCGCGCGCCGCGTCCTCCTCGGGGTCGGCCGCGCGGGTCGTCGAGCCGGCGAGCGGGGTCGCGAGGACGCGCCCGGCGGTCAGGGACACGAGCAGCTCCGGGCTCGCGCCCACGAGCACCGGCGGACGCCCGACCACGCCCGAGGCCGTGGACGTCACCCCGCCGGCGTCCGCCGCCAGGGGCACGGAGAACACGCGGGCGTCGTCGTCGGGGCGGGCGAGCGCGGCGACGAGCGCCCGGACGTCGACGTCCTCGCGCGCCGTCACGTCGAGCGCCCGCGCCAGCACGACCTTCTCGAGGTCCCCTGCTCCGAGCAGGTCGAGGGCGGTGCGGACGGAGTCGCGGTACACGTCCTCCGCCGGGGACGGCTCCTCGGCGACGACCACCGGCGCGGCGCCGCCCGCGGCCGCCGGGCCGAGCCGCCCAGGGGCCCGCAGCAGCCGCTCGGGCCTCACCAGCGCCGCCGGCTCACCGGTGCGGAAGGGGAGCGCCCCGACGACCACCGCCTCTCCCGCGCGCGAGGCCGCGACAGCGCGGAGCCGGTCGGCGACGGCGCCCGGCAGGTCGACCGTCCACGGCAGGTCGAGCCGCTCGGCCGTCCCGCGCGCGAGGGCGGTGCCGCGGGCGGACGACCACAGCACGTCCTCGTGCGGTCGCAGGGCCGCGAGCAGGTCCGCCGCAGCGGGCGTGCGCTCCCCGCCCTCGCGGGGCGGGGCCACGGGGGGCGCCC
>NZ_JABEMA010000126.1 GCF_013004605.1 Pseudokineococcus marinus | reverse complement strand
GGCGGGTCGGGAGGCCCGCCGGGGCCCCCGGGGGGCTCAGGAGGCTCGGGCGCCCCGGGACGCTCAGCCACGCCCGTCCCCGTCACCGGCGGAGCCCTGGTCGGCGGCCCCCTCGGGCACGGACGCCCCGTCGGCGGGACCGCCGCCGGCGACGGCGTCCTCGGCCGGTCCGCCGTCGAGCGGCAGCTGCAGGGCGCCGGCGCGCACGTGCACGCGGCGCCCGGTGAGCTGCGGGGGCACGTCCTCGGGCACGGCCGCGGTGAGGAGGACCTGCTCGGCGCCCGCCACCAGCTCGGCCAGCCGGGAGCGCCGGCGCGCGTCGAGCTCGGCGAAGACGTCGTCGAGGACGAGCACGGGCTCGCGCTCGGACGGCGTCCCCGGCCCCTCGCTGCGGAGCAGCTCGTAGGCGCCCAGCCGCAGCGCGAGCGCGTAGGACCACGACTCCCCGTGGCTGGCGTACCCCCGGGCGGGCAGCCCGCGCAGGGAGAGCAGGACGTCGTCGCGGTGCGGGCCCACGAGCGTCAGCCCCCGCTCGACCTCGCGGCGGCGCAGCTGCTCCATCGCCTCGACGAGCTGGGCGGCGAGGACGTCCCGCGGCGCGGCGCCCGCCTCCCGGGCCGCCTCGGAGGACAGGTCCTCCTCGCCCTCGCCGCGGTGCTCGGCGAGCGAGCCGCGGTAGGCCAGCCGGACGACGTCCGCGGGCCCGCCCTCCGCCGCGGCACCCGCGCCCGTCCCGCCGGGCGCCGTCTCCGCGACGGCGTCGTAGGCGCGCGCGACGTACGGCGCGAGCCGCGCCAGCAGGTAGCGCCGCGCCGACAGCAGGTCGGCGCCCAGGGCCGCCAGCTGGTGGTCCCACACCTCGATGCCGGGCAGCGGGCCCGCGCCGCGCCGCGCCGCGCTCGTCGCGCCCGCCGAGCGCAGGAGGGCGTTGCGCTGCTTCAGCGCCCGGTCGTACTCGGCGCGCACTCCCGCCAGGCGCGGGGCGAGGAGCACGAGGAGGTCGTCGGCGAAGCGGCGCCGGCCCTCGGGGTCGCCCTTGACGAGGGCGAGGTCCTCCGGCGCGAAGAGCACGGTGCGCAGCGTGCCGACGAGCTCGCGCGCCCGCGGCAGCGCCGCGCGCCCGAGCCGCGCGCGGTTGGCGCGGCCCGGGTTGATCTCGACCTCCGCGAGCAGCGGGCGGCCGTCGCGCACCACGCTCGCGCGCACGACCGCCCGCTCGGCGCCCGCCCGCACGAGCGGGGCGTCGTTCGCGACGCGGTGGCTCGACAGGGAGGCGACGTAGCCCAGGGCCTCGACGAGGTTCGTCTTCCCCTGCCCGTTGGGGCCGACGAGCGCCGTCACCCCGGGCTCGAGCGGGAGCTCGGCGCGCTCGTAGTTGCGGAAGTCGGCGAGCGACAGGTGCGCCACGTGCACCGCGCCGACCTCCGTCCTCCGCCCTCGTCCCGTCCTCGTCCCGCCCCGACGCCGCCCGTCCCGGAGGACGGGCGGCCCGGTGGCCGCGGGCTAGGCGGAGTGGTCCACGTCCGAGCTGCCCGACGTCGGGCCGGCGTGGGCCGGACCGGTCTCCTCGCTCGAGGCCGGCAGGTCGCTCTCGGGGGTGTCCCCGCCGCCCGAGCTCGGGCCGGCGGTGTGGACGGCGTGGCCGCCGAACTGGTTGCGCAGCGCCGCGACGGCCTTCATGGCGGGGGAGTCCGCCTGGCGCGAGGTGAACCGGGCGAAGAGCGCCGCGGACATCACCGGCGCGGGCACGGCGTTCTCGACCGCCTCCTGCACCGTCCAGCGGCCCTCGCCCGAGTCGTCGACGTAGCCCTGCAGCTTCTCCAGCGCCGGGTCCTCCTCGAGGGCCCGCACCAGGAGGTCGAGCAGCCACGAGCGGACGACGGTGCCGCGCGTCCAGGCCTTGAAGCACCCGGTCTCGTCCGTGACGATCCCCTTGGCGAGCAGCAGCTCGAAGCCCTCGGCGTAGGCCTGCATGAGGCCGTACTCGATGCCGTTGTGGACCATCTTCGCGTAGTGGCCCGCGCCGACGAGGCCGGCGTGGACGAAGCCCTCCTCGCGGGGGCCCTCGGGGCGCAGCGCGTCGAAGACGGGCATCATCCGCGCCACGTCCTCCTCGGCGCCGCCGCACATGAGGCCGTACCCGGCCTCGAGGCCCCACACGCCCCCGGAGACGCCGCAGTCGACGAACCGGACGCCCTGCTCGGCGAGCTGCTGGGCGTGCTCCTCGTCGGCCGTCCACTTGGAGTTGCCGCCGTCGACGACGAGGTCGCCCTCCTCGAGGAGGCCGGCGAGCTCGGTGATGACCGAGTGCGTGATGTCCCCGGCCGGGACCATCACCCAGACCGCGCGCGGGGTCGGCAGCGCCTCGACGAGCGCCGCCAGGCTGTCGACGTCCGTGGCGTCCGGGTCCCGGTCGTAGCCGGTGACCTGCAGGCCGGCCCCGCGCAGGCGGTCCCGCATCCCGCCGCCCATGCGCCCGAGGCCCACCATCCCCAGGTGCTGGACGGGGGTGGCGCTCCCCGTGGTCGCGCTCGTGCTCGTGTCGGTGCTCATGCCGCTCCTCCCCACCGCTCCCGCGGTGCTGCCTGGACGTCCCGGGCGGCGGCCGCCCGCGTGCGCCGGCCGCGCACGGCCCCCAGCGTGGTGCCGCGCCGCCGCTCGCGCCGCTCGGGCTCCCCCGCGGGGGAGGCTCAGCCGGCCATCCGGACGGGCATGAGCAGGTACCGGTAGCCCGGGTCGTCGTCGCCCTCCGGCTCCTGCTGGCCCGTGAGGACCGCCGGCTTCGTCGGCTGCGTGAAGGACAGGCGCACGTGCGGCGTCGGCAGCGCCCCCAGCCCGTCGAGGAGGAACGCCGGGTTGAAGGCGATCTCCAGCGGCTCGCCGTCGAGCGTCGCCGGCAGGGCCTCGCTCGCCTGCGCGTCGTCGCCGGCACCCGCCTCGAGGACCACCTGGCCCTCGGTGAAGGACAGCCGCACCGGGGTGTTGCGCTCCGCCACGAGCGACACGCGGCGCACCGCGTCGACGAGCTCCTCGCGCCCGACGACGGCGCGCACGGCCGACTCGGCCGGGAACAGCGAGCGCACCTTCGGGTACTCGCCGTCGACGAGCAGCGACGTCGTGCGCCGGCCCCCCGCCTCGAAGCCGATCATCGCCGTGCCCGTGCCGCTCGTGCCGTCCGACAGCGCGACGACGACGTCACCGCCACCCGAGCCGAGCGAGCGGGCCACCTCCGAGAGCGTGCGGGCGCGCACGAGCGCCGTCGTGGACGCCCCCGGCGTCGCGGGGGACCACGCCAGCTCGCGCATCGCGAGCCGGTAGCGGTCCGTCGCCAGCAGCGTCAGCCGGTCGCCCTCGATCTCCATGCGGACGCCCGTGAGGATCGGCAGCGTCTCGTCGCGGCTCGCGGCGACGACCACCTGGCCCACCGCCTGCGTCAGCACGTCACCCGCCACCACGCCGCTGGACGCGGGCATCTCCGGCAGCGCCGGGTACTCCTCGACGGGCATCGTCAGCAGCTGGAAGCGGCTGGCGCCGCACGTCAGCGTCACCTTCGAGCCCTCGCTCACGACTTCCACCGGCCGGCTCGGCAGGCTCCGCGCGATGTCGGCCAGCAGGCGCCCCGACACCAGCGCCCGCCCCGCGTCCTCCACCTCCGCGGCCACCTCGACGCGCCCCGAGACCTCGTAGTCGAAGCCCGCGAGCGACAGCGTCCCGCTCGCGTCGGCGTCGAGCACCAGACCGGCGAGCACCGGCACCGGCGGACGGGTGGGGAGGGAGCGCGCGGTCCACGTGACCGCCTCCGCGAGCACGTCGCGCTCGACCCTGAACCTCACGGCGACCGACCCCTCCCGGCGCCCCCGCGCTGCTCGCTGCAGGGGTGCGTCCGCTGGTGCGGCCCGGCGGACGCGCGGGCGCGGTCGCCGACCCTACGGCAGACGCGGCCCGTGGCGAGGGCCCGCTCCACCGTCCCTCCTGGGCCGCACCAGCAGCAGCTCCCCGCTCCCGGGCTCGACGACCTCCCCGCGACCTCGTGCTCTGCTCGGCCTCGAGGCGCTCGTCCCCAGACCTGCCCTCCACCAGCTGTGCGCGGACCTCCTCTTCACCGGGGAGGCTCGTCCTCGTCATCGGTGCTGTGGACGGTGTGGAGGACGGGGTGGCGCCGCAGGTCACGTCGCGTGTCGCCCTCGGGACGCCGTGGGGGCGCCCGTCCGCCGGGTCGGCCCGGGGGTGTGCACGCCCGTGCGGCCCCGGCCCTCCGTCCACGGGAGTGTGGACGGGCACGGGGGGATCTCCACAGATGTCCACAGGGTTGTGCACACCTGTGGGGAGGCGCTTGCCGGGGCCCTGGCGTCGTCGTGCCCGGCGTCCTGCCCGGTGTCCCGCGTGCTCGCTCTCGCGTGGCCCGTGGCTGGGCAGCGTCCGTCGTGGCCGGGTGGGTGGGGGCGGGCGCCGTGCGGGGCACTGGCTACGCCCCCGCGCTGGGGCTGGCGCCCAGCACGGGCGCTCGCCTGACGTGCCCCGCACGCCACCCGCCCCCACCTGCGCGGACGTCACCACCACGCGTCGCGCCCCGGCGCGCGCAGCCCCACCCGGACAGACGGGTCACCGCCGCGGCGTGGTGGGCTGCCGCCCGGGGGGTCAGGAGCGGTGCTGCTGCTTGATCCGGTTGGTGAGCTCGGTGACCTGGTTGAAGGTCGAGCGGCGCTCGGCCATCTGCTCGCGGATCTTGCGGTTGGCGTGCATGACCGTGGTGTGGTCGCGCCCGCCGAAGGCCTGGCCGATCTTGGGCAGGGAGAGGTCGGTGAGCTCTCGGCACAGGTACATGGCCGTCTGGCGGGCCGTCACGAGGGTGCGCGAGCGCGAGGCGCCGGCAAGGTCCTCCATCGTGACGCCGAAGTAGTCGGAGGCCTGCGCCATGATCGTCGCGACGGTGACGACGCCGGTGCCCGTGTCGGTCAGCAGGTCCTTGAGCACCACCTCGGCGAGCGGCAGGTCCACGCCCTGGCGGTTGAGGTTGGCGAAGGCCGTCACGCGGATGAGGGCGCCCTCGAGCTCGCGGATGTTCGTCGAGATCTTGCTCGCGATGAACTCGAGGACGTCGTCCGGCGCCTGCAGCTCGTCGCCCGCGGCCTTCTTGCGCAGGATGGCGATGCGCGTCTCGAGGTCGGGCGGCTGGACGTCGGTGATGAGCCCCCACTCGAAGCGCGAGCGCATGCGCTCCTCGAAGCCCGACAGCTGCTTGGGCGGCAGGTCGCTCGTGACGACGACCTGCTTGTCCGCGTTGTGCAGCGTGTTGAAGGTGTGGAAGAACTCCTCCTGCGTCTGCACCTTGTTCGACAGGAACTGGATGTCGTCGATGAGCAGGACGTCGACGTCGCGGTACCGGCGCTGGAAGGCCGACGCCTTGTCGTCGCGGATCGAGTTGATGAAGTCGTTGGTGAACTCCTCGGAGTTCACGTAGCGCACGCGCACGCCCTGGTAGAGCTTGGCGGCGTAGTCGCCGATGGCGTGCAGCAGGTGGGTCTTGCCGAGCCCCGACTCCCCGTAGACGAAGAGCGGGTTGTAGGCCTTCGCCGGCGCCTCGGCCACGGCCACCGCCGCTGCGTGCGCGAAGCGGTTGGACGCGCCGATGACGAAGCTGTCGAACGTGTACTTGGGGTTGAGCCGCGTGGGCTCGCTCGGACGGCCCGGGTCGCGCGGGCGCACCCCCACGGGCGGCGGCAGCTCGTCGACCGTCCGCTCGAGCCCTCCCGCCGCGGCGGGTCCCTCGTCCTCGTCCGTGGCGCCCGCGCCGTCGAGCCCGGCGTCGGCGCCGCCGTCGGCCGGGCCCTCGAGGGCGTCGACGTCGAGGGAGGGGTCGACCGTGATGGCCAGCCGGACCGGGCGCCCCAGCTCCTCGCCGAGGACGCCGACGACGACGTCGCGGACCCGTTGCTCGAGGACGCTCTTCGTCAGGTCGTCGCGCACGACGAGCAGCAGCGTCCCGTCGAGCAGGCCGAGGGGCCGCGTGTGGCGCAGGAAGCCCAGGTTCGAGGCGGTGATGCGCTCGTCGCCGCGGAAGCGCTGCATCGCCCGCGACCAGGCCAGGGGCAGGTCGGGCTGCTCGCCGCCGTCGGTGCTCACGCGCGCCCTCCCCGTCCGGCGCCCGCGCCGCTCGTGCGTCCCGCCCCGCTCGGGGCGGCCAGCGCCCCCGGTCGGGGGCCGTGCTGCCCCGCGACGAGGGCGCGCCCGAGCCGGGCCGCGCGGTCCACAGAGTTGTCCACACCTGTGGGTAGCACATCGGGACCCGGTCGGGGCCACGCACCCCCGGGTCGGCCCCCGCCTCCGGCCCCGGTGCGACCGGCGGTCGCCAGGGTGGATCCGGCACGACCGGCCGGGCCCTCGACGGACCGGCGGCGTGTCGGTCCGCGGACCCTACCCCCACGAGGGGGACGATCGGGAGCCTCGTCGCGCAGGAGGTCGGGAGGACCTCGGGCGCTCCCTCAGGACGGGGTCGCCCGCGGGTGCCGGGGGCGGTGGTCACCCCGCAGCGCGCCGGTGGTTTGACCGGGGGCTCGGCGCGCCCGTACCGTGCTGCGGTCTGAGCCCGGCCCACCAGTGACGCCGTCGCCCCACCGGGGTGGCGCGCGGGAGCGCCGGAGCGCTGACCAGAGACCTCCGTGCGCTGGCCGGCAGCGCGCCAGACCCCGTGGAGCAGACGTGAGCAAGCGCACCTTCCAGCCGAACAACCGCCGTCGTTCCAAGACCCACGGCTTCCGCCTGCGCATGCGCACCCGCGCCGGTCGCGCCATCCTCGCCGCCCGCCGCCGCAAGGGCCGCGGCGAGCTCTCCGCCTGAGCCGGCCGTGCTGCCGGCCGGTCGTCGTGTGCGCACCGCGGACGCCTTCGGGCGCGCGGTGCGCGGCGGCGCCCGGGCCGGCCGCCCGACCCTCGTCGTCCACGTCCTGACGCCCTCCGGGGCGGCGGCGGACGGCACCGCCCCGCCCCCGCGCCCCGCGGCGGCGGGGTTCGTCGTCTCGCGGGCGGTCGGCGGCGCCGTCGTCCGCAACCGCGTGCGCCGTCGCCTGCGGCACCTCGTGGCCGACCGCCTCGAGGACCTGCCCGCCGGGACCGAGCTGGTCGTGAGGGCGCTGCCGCCCTCGGCGGAGGCCACCTCCGCCGACCTGGCGCTCGACCTCGACGCCGCCCTCCGCCGCGCGCGTCGTGGCGGCCGGTCCGGTGCGGGTCGTCCTGGTGGCGCCCGGTCGGGTGCTGGTCGGCCCGCGGGCGTGGCAGCTGGTGGTCTCGCCCTGGTACCCGCCGGTCTGCCGCTTCTACCCGTCCTGCTCGTCCTACGCCGTCCAGGCGCTGGACCGCCACGGCGCGGCGCGCGGGGGGTGGCTCGCCGCTCGGCGCCTCCTGCGGTGCCACCCCTGGAACCCCGGAGGGGTCGACCACGTCCCACCGGTGGGCGGCCGCGCCGAGGCCCCGCCGGGCGGGGCGCCCCCCGCCTGAGAGACCCGCCGGCGCCCCCCGCCGGAGCGCACGACGGACCGGCACCACCCACGCCCACCACGGCAGGAGCCCATGCTCGAGATCCTCCGCCCCATCGAGTACGTCGTCGCCTGGATCATGGTGACGGCGCACGACCTGCTCACCTCGGCCGGCATGGACCCCACGTCCGGCTGGACGTGGGCGCTCTCGATCGTGGCCCTCGTCGTCGTCATCCGCGTGGTCCTGATCCCGCTGTTCGTCAAGCAGATCAAGGCCTCCCGCGGCATGCAGATCGTCGCGCCCGAGGTCCGCAAGATCCAGCAGAAGTACAAGGGGAAGACCGACCCCGCCTCCCGGCAGAAGATGACCGAGGAGACGATGGCGGCCTACAAGAAGGCCGGCACGAACCCCTTCGCGTCCTGCCTGCCGATCCTGCTGCAGATGCCGATCTTCTTCGCGCTGTTCCAGGTGCTCAACGGCCTCAGCGCCATCGCCGCGGGCGACCGCGACCCCATCGGCCGCATGACGCAGGACGTGGCGGCGCAGGCGGAGGCCTCCAGCCTGCTGGGCGCGCCCCTGTCGTCGACCTTCCTCGGCAGCGACGACCTCGTCACCAAGCTCGTGACCGTCCTGCTCATCGTGCTGATGTCGGTGACGACCTTCACGACCCAGCGCCAGCTGATGACGAAGAACATGCCGGCGTCCATGGCCGACAACCCCATGGCGCAGCAGCAGAAGATCATCATGTACGTCCTGCCGCTGGTCTTCGCCGTCACGGGCGTCAACTTCCCCATCGGCGTGCTCCTGTACTGGCTCACGACGAACGTGTGGTCGATGGCCCAGCAGTTCTACGTCATCCGCAACATGCCCGCCCCGGGCTCGGCCGCGGAGGCGAAGCTCCTCGAGCGGAAGGCGCGCAAGCAGGGCACCACCGTGGAGGACCTGACCAAGGGCACCGCCACCGGGCCGGCCGCGGCCGGTGACGCCCCCCGCGGGCAGCGCGTGCAGCCCCGGCGCAAGGACCGCCAGCGGCGCCCCGGCGAGCCGGCCGCGGGCGAGAGGACCGGTGGCGGCGCGACCGGTGGTGGCACGGGCGCTGGGGAGAAGAGCGGTGGCGAGAGGAGCGGTGACGGGTCGGGCGACGCCGACGGCGACGCCTCGCGACCGGACGCCCCCCGCGCAGCGGACCGGGACGGCGCCGCAGCCGCGGGAGGGG
>NZ_JABEMA010000125.1 GCF_013004605.1 Pseudokineococcus marinus | reverse complement strand
CGACGCGCGCGTCGTGCGGCTGGACCGCCGGCTGCGGGGCTTCGCAGCCTCCTCCGTGGCCCGCCTCGAGCTGGCCGCGGCCGTCCTCACGGCGACGTGGGTGCTCGCGTGGTGGCGCGCCGCGACGCCGCAGGCGCCGGTCGTGCTCGACGTCCTCGCCACCGCGGGCGGCCTCACCGGGTTCGTCGCCGTGGTCGTCCTGCTCGTCCGCGCGGCGCCGCGCGCCCCGCGGCGTCTGCGGAGCGCCGTCGCGTGATGGTGAGCGTGGACCCGGACTCCCCGGTCCCCGTCTTCGAGCAGCTGCGCGAGCAGATCGAGCGCCTCATCCGCGCCGGGGAGCTGCGCCCCGGCGCGCACCTGCCCCCGATCCGTCACCTGGCGACGGACCTCGGCCTCGCCCGCGGCACGGTGAACCGGGTCTACGAGCTCCTGGCCCGGGACGGCTGGGTCCGCAGCGCGGGTCGCCACGGCACCGTCGTGCAGACCCCTCCCGACCCGGGCGCGGGCGCGTCCGAGCTCCCCGACGCCGCCGACCGCCTCGCGCTGGTCGCCCGGCAGCTCGGCCTCGACGACGCCGCCGCGCACGCCGCCCTCGACGCCGCGCTCGGCCGCCTGCCGCGGGGGTGAGGGGGCGACGCCGGCGACGGCGAGGAGGACCAGCTTCGTCGCGCGCAGTCCGAGCGGGACGCCGAGCCGGCAGCGTCGAACAGGTCTCACCACCACGCCCGGGTGCCCCGCCGAGCCCGGCGGGTGACGCTGCTCCGGTGACGACGCCGGCGCCCGAGCCCTTCCCCGCGTGGTTCTTCGAGCGCGACGACCCCTCGCCCGACAGCCGGTTCTACGCGCCGCAGCGGCTCGTGACGCACATCGACGACGCCGCGATCGCCGCGGTGGGCGACCTCTACGCCGAGCTGGGGGTCGACGGGTCGTCGCCGAGCCCGGACGGGCGCCCCCGGGTCGTGCTCGACCTCATGTCGTCGTGGGTCTCGCACCTGCGCTGCGCGCCCGACGAGCTCGTCGTCCTCGGCATGAACGCGGCCGAGCTCGACGCCAACCCGATGGCGACCCGCCGCGTCGTCCACGACCTCAACGTCGACCCGCGGCTGCCGCTCGACGACGCCTCCGTCGACGCCGTCCTGTGCTGCGTGTCGGTCGACTACCTCGTGCGCCCCGTCGAGGTGCTCGCCGAGGCGGCGCGGGTGCTGCGGCCGGGGGCGCCCGTCGTCCTCACCTTCTCGAACCGCTGCTTCCCCACGAAGGCCGTCCACGGGTGGCTCGCCACGGACGACGACGGCCGGTGCGCCCTCGTCGCGGAGTACCTGCGCCGGGCCGGCGGCCTCACCGAGCCCCAGGTCGCCCTGCGCACGCCGCCGGGCCCCGAGCGCGGCGGCACGTACCGCGGCGACCCGCTCTACGCCGTCGTCGCCCGGCGGGTCTGAGGGCGCTCGAGCGGGCGGACCGAGCCCGACACGAGCAGCGCCAGAGCGAGCAGCACGGCGACGACGGACACCGCGCGCAGCACGCCCGCGGCCTCGCCGAGCAGGCCGATGAGCGGGGGCCCGGCGAGGAAGGCGACGTAGCCGATCGAGGCGACGACGCTGACCCGCCCGGGCGCCAGGGCCGGGTCGTCGGCGGCGGCGCTCATGCCGAGCGGGAAGCCGAGGGCGATGCCGCCGCCCCACAGCAGGGCGCCGACGAGGGCGAGCGGGAGGCTCGGGGAGAAGATGAAGAGCAGCAGCCCGACGAGCGACACCGAGGCCATGACGCGGATGGTCGCCACCCGCCCGAAGCGGTCGAGCAGGTCGGGGCCGTACCAGCGGCCCACCGTCATGGCCGTGAGGAAGACGGCGAAGGTCAGCGTGCCCAGGGCGGCCTCGGCGCCGTAGCCGTCGATGACCGCCACGGCGATCCAGTCGTTGGCCGTGCCCTCGGCGAAGGCGAAGGCCAGCACGAAGACGCCGATGAGGAGCGTCCGCGGCTCGGTCCACGACGCGAAGGCGCCCCGCGGCGCGACCGCGGGCGCCGCCGCGGGGGACGCGGTGGGCTCCGGACCGGCCGCGAGCGAGGCGGCCGCCTCGGCCGGGGACCCGTCGGCCGTCTCGTCCTCCGCCGGGCCGTCGACCAGCGGGCCGTCGTCCATCGGGTCGAGGTCAGCCGCGCTGTCGTCGGGCACGAAGGCCCGGGACCCGAGGGGGACGGCGACGGCCACGACGACGCCGACGACGGCGAGGTGCCACGGCACCGGCACGTCGAGCGCCACGAGCAGGGTGCCGAGCAGCGCCCCGGCCACCGTGCCGACGCTGAAGCCGGCGTGGAAGCGCGTCATGATCGTGCGGCCGACGAGGCGCTCGACGACGGCGCCGTGGACGTTCATCGCCACGTCCCAGGCCCCGTTCGCCAGGCCGAGGAGGAAGAGCCCGAGGACGAGCAGGGGCAGCGCCCCCGCCAGCACGCCGCCCGAGGCGACGACGAGCGCCGACCCGAGCAGCACGGCCATGACGGCGACCATGCGCCGCGAGCCGATGCGGGCGATGACGGGGCCGGAGGCGGGCAGCGCGAGGACGGAGCCCGCGGCGATGGCGAGGAGCACGAGGCCCAGCGCGGCGGTCGAGAGGTCGAGCCGGTCGCGCACCTGGGGGATGCGCGAGGCCCAGCTGGCGAAGGCGAAGCCCGAGCCGATGAAGGCGACGTAGGTCGCGCCCACCGCCCGGCTGACGACGGGGGCGGCGAGGGGGGTGGTGGCGCTCACGTGCGGGGGTCTCCGTCTCGGCCGGTCGGCGCAGGTGCGGGGGCGGTGGCAGGGGTGGTGGCTGGACCCGGTGCGCGGTCGTCGACGGGCGCGCCGACGGCGCGGCGCACCGCCTCGCGGACGACGTCGCGGCCCATCGGGGCGGTGGAGAGCACGCGGTGCATGACGAGGCCCTCGACCAGCGCGTCGAGCCCGCGGGCGGTCGCCGGGTCGACGACCCGCTCGAGGACCCGGCGGCTCGTGGCCATCCAGCCCTCGGTGACCTCGCGCAGGGCCGGGTCCTTCAGGGCCTCGAGGTACAGCTCGTAGGTGACCGACCAGTCCGCGGCGCTCGCGCCGGCGTCGCCCATGACGAGGTCGGTGACGGCGTCGACGAGCTGCGCCGGCGTGCGCGCGGCGGCCAGCGCGGCCTCGTACTGCTGCGAGACGCGCTGCTGCAGCGCGCGGTAGGCGGCGGCGCGGAGGTCGGCCAACGAGGCGAAGTGGTAGGTCGTCGAGCCGAGGGGGACGTCGGCCGCCGCGGCGACCCGCCGGTGCGTCGTCCCGGCGACGCCGTGCTCGGCCAGGACCTCGAGCGCGGCCGCGACGATGCGCTCGCGGCGGTGCGGGTCGGTGCGGCGGGGCCGCGGCGAGCGGGGGGCGGCCTCGGTCGTGGGCGACGCGCTCACGCGGGTCGTCCGGCGTCGTCGTCGAGGGACCGGACGACGCGGGCGGGGCTGCCGACGGCGAGGCCGCGGGGCGGCAGGTCGCGCGTGACGACCGACCCGGCGCCCACGACCGTGCCGGCGCCGATGGTGACGCCGGGGCAGACGACGACGCCGCCGCCCAGCCACACGCCGTCCTCGACGGTGATCGGCTCCGCGGCCTCCCACCCGGCCCGCCGCAGCTCGGGGTCGAGCGGGTGCGTCGGCGTGAGGAGCTGGACGTGGGGGCCGATCTGGACGTCGTCGCCGATGGTGATGTCGGCGACGTCGAGCGCCGTCAGCCCGAAGTTGGCGAAGCACCGCGCGCCCATGCGCAGGTTGGTGCCGTAGTCCACGTGCAGGGGAGGGCGGACCGCCGTCCCCTCGCCGACGGCGCCGAGCAGGCGGCCCAGCAGCTCGGCGCGCAGCGTCTCCTGGCGCGAGCTCGTGGCGTTGTAGGCCTCGGCCAGCTCGATGCCGCGGTGGGCGGCCTCGGTGATCTCGGGGTCGTCGGCGCGGTACCAGTCGCCGTCGCGCATCCGCTGCGCCATGGACCGCGGGTCGCCGGCGAGCGGGTCGCCCGGCCGGTCGGCGGGCGGGGGCGGCGCGGGCTCCCTCATGTGGACGAGCGTACACATGCGGTGACGCGTCCTGTCGACGGAGAAGGGCTACGACGTCCGCGCGGGGGGAGGCCCTCGACGGAGAAGGGCTACGAAGTCCGCGCAAAGGGAGGCCCCGGACGGAAGAAGGCGACGAAGTCCGTGCAGGAGGGCGCCCCGGACGCCGTGGGGCTCCGGCGCCCGTGGTGGTGCGGGTCAGGCCGCGACGAGCGGCGCGCGCAGCGGGTGCTCGCCGCGGGGGAGGAGCACCTGTGCGGCGAGGCCCGTGCCGGCGTGCACGACGATCGGCGCCAGCAGGTTGGCCGTGCTGGCGGCGAGCGACGCGCCCGGCGTGATGACGACGAGCAGGAGCGCGTCGTCGGCCGTCTCGAGGCCGAGGCCCTCGACGTCGTCCTCCTCGACCTCCGGCGCGTAGTCGGGGAACCACGCGCCCGGGGCGAGGACGACGAGGCGCACGCCGTCGGCTTCGAGGGACTGCAGTGAGTACAGGGTCCCCGTGTCGTCGAGGCGCACCAGCGCGAAGCGGGTGAGCTGCTCGAGGCCGGGCAGCGGCGCGACGAAGCGCACCTCGGGCAGCGCGGGCGGGGCCGACGTCGGAGCGCTCACCGGAGGAAGTCTAGGAGCGTGGGCGTCGACGTCCGGGCGGCCGCGCCGAGGGCGGCCTGGTAGGCCTTCTCGTGCATCGACAGCTCCATGAGCGACTTGGCCAGGTCGACCTCCTCGACGTCGGCCTTCGCCGAGGTCAGGGAGAGCACGCGGTCCTCGCCGCGCGAGCGCAGCGAGTCCACGCGGGACATGCGGGTGCCGACGTCCGTGAGGGCCGTCGTCATGCGGCCCAGGGCCGCGTCGAGGTCGGCCAGCGCGGCGGAGGACTCGGCGGATCCGGCCGTCATGGCGGTCGCCACGCGGTCGAGGACGGCGAAGACCGAGTCGTCGCCGGTGCCGAAGGCCGCGGCGCCCGAGGTGTCCACCCGGATGCTCGTGCCGGGCGCGAGGCCGCGCACGACCGACCCGGAGCCGGTGTCCGTCGCCGGCGTGACGACGCCGCCGGACTCGGTGAAGGCGCGGGGCTCGCCCGTCGTGCCGCCGAAGACCGGCCGGCCGAGGTAGGTCGTGTTCGCGACCGAGAGGACGTCGTCGCGCAGCCCGCGCACCTCGGTGGCCAGGGCCGCCCGCGCGGTGGCGCCGTTGGCGTCCGAGCCGGCCTGCACGGTGAGGGCGCGCACGCGCTGCAGGACGGCGATGCCCTGCTGGAGGGCGCCGTCGGTCGTGCCGAGCCACGCGGTGGCGTCCGAGCCCGAGCGGGAGTAGCGGTCCTCGGCCGCCAGCGCCCGGCGCAGCTCGAGCGCCTTGTCGGTGCCGACGACGTCGTCCGAGGGCTTGTGGATGGCGCGGCCGCTGCTGACCTCGTCGTTCGAGCGGGCCAGGCGCGCTGCGGCCGTCGAGATGCCGGCGAGCGCCGAGGCACCTCCGCCGAGCAGGGTGGAGCGGCCGCCGACGCCGCCGGCGCTGGACAGGCTGGCGGAGATGCCGCTGATCGGGCTCATCGTCCGACCACGCCGGTGCGGTTGATGAGCGTGTCGAGCATCTGGTCCACGGTGGTGAGCACCCGGGCAGCTCCTTCGTAGGCGCGCTGGTACGTGAGCAGGTCGACCATCTCGCTGTCGACGTCGACGGCGGTGGACGCGACGAGCGCCCCTCGGGCGGCGTCGCTGTTGGTCTGCGTCGCCGTGGCGCGGACCTCGGCGGCCGAGGCGGCGCCCGCGACGCCGATGACGAACGTGCGCCACTGGCCGTCCGGCCCCGTGGGGTCCTCCGCCAGTGCGGCGACGGCGTCCGCGACCTCGACGCCGCGACCGCCCGTCCCGGCGCGGATGTCGCTCGGGGCGATCGAGGCGGTGACGTTCGCCGCGGTGACCGGTCCGCCGCCCGCCGCGGTGAAGACGGCGGGGTCGCCGTGGGCGGCGTTGACACGGGTCGCGACGGACTGCGCGACCCGGTCGTAGCCGGCCATGACGCCGGGGATGGTCGTCGTGAGGGCCTCGGTGAGCGCGGCGGCGGCCCCGCCGACGGCGGCGGTCGCGCCGGTGTCGGCGAAGGTGACGGTCGTCGGGCCCGTCGCGGCGCCGCCCATGGCGAGCGGTCCGGCGACGGCGACCTGGCGCGCGACGGCGCCGGTGACGAGGGCCTCGCCACCGACGAGGACGTCGACGCCGCCGTCGGGGCGGGGCCGGCTCGTGGCGCCCACGAGCTGGGAGAGCTGGCGGACGAGCTGGTCGCGCTGGTCGGCGAGCTCGTGCGCGGTGGCGCCCGTCGTCTCGGTGATGGTGATGAGGCGGTTGTAGTCGGCCACCGACGTGGCGATGCTGTTGACCGAGGTCTCCAGCGTGCCGAGCTCGGCCCGCACGTCGCCCCACGTGGCGGCGGTCTGGGCCGCGCCCTCGCGGAGCGTCGCGGCGACCTCCTCGCTGCGGCCGGCGACGGTGACGCGGGCGGCGGCGCCGCCGGTGCCCAGGGGGTCCTGGTCGCCGAGGGCCGACCAGGCCGTCCACATCTGCCCGAGCTTGTGCTGCAGGCCCGTGTCGCCGGGCTCGTTGAAGCCGGCCTGGACGGCGTCGAGCACGCCCGAGCGGGTGCTGGCCAGGGCGGCGTCGGCCGTGGTGATCTCGACGCGGCTGGAGGCCAGGCGGTCGGTGAGCCGGGTGATGTCCGCGACGGCCACTCCGTTGCCGGTGGTCCAGCCGCGCACGTTGGAGATCGGGTTGACCGGCCCCGCCTGCGAGACGAGGTCCGCCCGCTGGCGGGTGTACCCGGGGGTGGCCGCGTTGGCGATGTTCTGGCCGGCGACGTCCATCGCGCGCCGCTGGGACTGCAGCGAGCTCAGGGCGACGGACAGGCCCTGGAAGGTGCTCATCGTGGTCTCCGCATCGGGGTCGGTCTTCGGCGTCGGTCCGGTTCTCGGTCCGGGGGTGGCGGTGCGGGCTCAGGACCCTCCGCCGTCGTCGCTCCATCGGCGCAACGGGCGTGGTGCTGAGGCTCTCCGCAGGAGGAGATCTGCGGGGGAGGGAGAGGTCAGAGCGCCTCGTCGACGAGCCGCGCGCGGGAGCCCGCGTCGGCCGCGCCGGAGCGGTGCCCGCCGCGCGGGCCGTAGGTCTGCACGGGGACGACGGGGGCGCCCGGGCCGACCTCGCCGAGGGAGGCCATCGCCTCGTCGAGCGCCCGGCGCCCGGAGGCGAGGACGTCGCGGTTGGCCGCCGCGGTGGCGCTGATCTCGCTCGTGAGGACGAGGAAGGCGTCGCGGTGAGCACCGAGGACCTCGTCCCAGGGGGCGTCGACGGCCTCGGCGAGCTGGCGCAGGCCGGCGCCGGCGTCGACGCCGACCTCGGCGGCCACCGCCTGCACGTGCACGGCGCGCTCGAGCTCGGCGGCGCGGACCTGGTCGAGGACCACCTCCACCTCGCGGGTGGCGTGGGCGAGCCAGCGCGTGCGCCCGCTGGAGAGCACGAGCTGCTCCTCCTCCAGCTTGAAGAGCAGGAGCTCGAGCACCTCCCGCTCCCGCCACAGCACGTTCGACAGCTCTGCCAGGCCCATGACGGTCCTCTCCTCGGTGGTCCGCCCCGGTGGTGGTCCGGGGTCGTCCTGCTCCTGCGGCGGCCGGGCGGCCGGCAGGTGGTCCGGTGCGCCCATCGGCGGTGCGCCGCGACGCCTGAGCGGTCCGGGGCGGCTGGAGGCGGGGAGGGTGCGTCCGACCGGGTGGTCCGGGGCGACGCCGTGACCCGTCCGGGCTCAAGGCCCTCAGCCGCCGGGACGAGGACTGCAGCGTGATGATCCCGACGCAGCGCACGGCCGAGCCCGCCGCCCCGCGCACCGCGCGCGCCGCGACCGCTCCCCGCAGCGCCTCCCCCCGCACCTCCCGCCGTGACGCGGCCGCCGTCGAGGCGCTCGTCACCGCCCACCTGCCCCTCGTCGGCCATGTCGTCCGGGAGGTCGCGATGCGCCTGCCCGCGCACGTCGACTCCGGCGACCTGGCCGGCGCCGGTGCCGCCGGGCTGCTGCAGGCCGCGCGCGGGTACGACGAGGAGACCGGCGTCCCCTTCACGCGGTACGCGAGCACCCGCATCCGCGGGGCGGTGCTCGACGAGCTGCGGGTCATGGACCTCGTGAGCCGCGGCGTCCGCTCGCGCGGCCGGGAGATGCACGGCGTCGAGGACTCCCTCACCGCCACCCTGGGCCGCCGCCCCACCCGCGAGGAGCTGGCGGGGGCCATGGGCGTCGGCACCGCCGAGGTCGACCGTCGCCGCGCCGAGTCGGGCGTGACCGTCTCCAGCCTCGACGCCCCGGTCGCGGGCTCGGGCGACGGCGGCGAGGCGCTCGCCCGCACGTGGGCCGAGGGCCTGGCCGACGAGCGGCCCGGTCCCGAGGAGCTGGCGCTGCGCGCCGAGCGCATGCGCGTCATGGGCGCCGGCGTCGCCGCGCTGCCCGAGCGGCTGCGCCGCGTCGTCGTCGGCACCTTCCTCGAGCAGCGCCCGCTGGCCGAGGTCGCCGAGGAGCTCGGCGTCACGGAGTCGCGCGTGAGCCAGCTGCGCACCGAGGCGCTCGGCCTCCTGCGCGCCGGCATGGAGGCCGTGCTCGAGCCCCAGCGCCCGGCCGAGGCCCCCGTGGGCGTCGCGGCCCGTCGCCGCGAGGCCTTCTACGCCGACGTCGCCCTGCACGCCGCCCGGCGTCGCTCGGACGCGGTCCTCGACGTCCATGGACACGGTCTCGCGGCGCTCCAGCGGGGGCATCGCGAAGTCGTCGGGCGGCATGACGGCCAGCTCGACGCCGCGGCCCGTCCAC
>NZ_JABEMA010000124.1 GCF_013004605.1 Pseudokineococcus marinus | reverse complement strand
AGGCCGCCGACCGCCGGCGCCAGGCCCTGCAGCGGGCCCGCCGTCGGGCGGCCGCCTCGCGGCGCCGCGCCGAGTCCGAGGACCCGGTGCGGGCGAGGAGGGACGAGGAGGCGGTCCGGGGCGACGGACCGCTGGCCGACGAGCTCTTCTCCTGGGAGGAGGAGCCCGAGGACGGGCCCGGGGACGAGCGCGGGCACCGCCGATGACGGTGTGGGACGACCTCGTCGGCCAGGAGGAGGCCGTCGCGGTGCTGCGCCGCGCCGCGGCCCTCGGCAGCGGCGCCCTGGCGCACGCCTGGCTCTTCACCGGCCCCCCGGGCTCGGGCCGCTCGACGGCCGCGCGGGCCTTCGCCGCCGCCCTCCTGTGCGACACCGGCACGGGGTGCGGCACGTGCCACGCCTGCCGGACGGCCGTCCAGGGCACGCACGCCGACCTCCGGGTCGTCGCGACGGAGCTGCTGACCCTGCGCATCGACGCCGTCCGGGAGCTCGTGCAGGCGGCGCAGCGGAGGCCCTCGACGGGCCGGTGGCGGATCATCCTCGTGGAGGACGCCGACCGGATGCTCGAGCGGACCACCAACGTCCTGCTCAAGGCCGTCGAGGAGCCGCCCGAGCGGACCGTCTGGCTGCTGTGCGCCCCCAGCCCGGAGGACGTGCTGCCGACGATCCGCTCGCGGGCCCGACCGGTGCGGCTGCGCGTGCCCCCCGTGGCCGCGGTGGCCGACCTGCTGGTGCGCCGCGACGGCGTCGACCCCGCGATGGCGGCCTTCGCGGCCCGGGCGGCCCAGAGCCACGTCGGCCTCGCGCGTCGCCTCGCGCGGGACGAGGGGGCGCGCACCCGTCGCCGCGAGGTGGTCCGGACCCCGCTGGACCTGTCCGGGCCCACCGACGCCGTCGTCCGCGCCGGCGAGCTCGTCGACGTCGCCTCGGAGGAGGCGTCCTCGTCGACCGCGGAGCGCGACGCTCGCGAGCGCGCCGAGCTGCTGCGGACCCTCGGCGTCGAGCCCGGGCGCGCCGTGCCCCCCGCGCTGCGCTCGCAGGTGCGCGCCCTCGAGGAGGACCAGAAGAAGCGGGCCACCCGGCTGCGCCGCGACGTCCTCGACCGCGCCCTGCTCGACCTCCTGTCGGTCTACCGCGACGTGCTGGTGCTGCAGCTCGGCGCCGACGTCGACCTCGTCAACGCCTCCATGGTCGAGGACCTGAGGGCTCTCGCGAGCCGCGGGGGCCCGGCTGCGACGCTGGGGCGCATGGACGCCATCGGCACCGCGCGCGAGCGCATCCAGGCGAACGTCAACCCGCTGCTCGCGGTCGAGGCGATGTGCGTCGCGCTGCTGCCGGAGCCGGTGGGCGCCGCGTGAGGAGGGCCGTGCGCGCCGGCCGGGCCGCCGCGGCACCGCTCCTGCTCGCGGGCGTCCTGGTCGCCTGCAGCGCGACCCCGCAGCCGGAGGGCGGGCCGGCCACGACGCTGCCCGCGCCGGGCCCGGTCACCGCCACGGCGGGCGAGCCGGCCGCCGACCCGGCCCTCGCGCGGTACTACGAGCAGCAGCCCGCGTGGGTGCCCTGCGGCGAGGCGCGGGAGTGCACGACCGTCGAGGTGCCCGTCGACTGGGACGAGCCCGCGGGGGAGGCCCTGGAGCTGGCCGTCAGCCGCGTGCCGGCCGGGGACCCCGGCGAGCGGATCGGGTCGCTGCTCGTGAACCCGGGAGGGCCGGGGGCCTCCGGCGTCGACTGGGTGGGCTCCGACGCCGCGGCCGTGGCCAGCGAGGCCGTGCGCGAGCGGTACGACGTCGTCGGCTTCGACCCGCGCGGCGTCGGGCGCTCCGACCCGGTCGACTGCCTCGACGACGCCCGGCTCGACGCCTACCTGGCGCAGGACGTCTCGACGGCCACGCCCGCCGACGAGGAGGCGGCGCTCGAGCGCGCCCGCACCTTCGCCGCCGGCTGCGAGGCCGACGCCGGCCCCCTGCTCGGGGAGATCGGCACGCCGTCGGTCGCCCGCGACCTCGACGTCCTGCGCGCCGTCCTCGGCGACGAGCGGCTCACCTACCTCGGCAAGTCCTACGGCACGCTCATCGGGGCCGAGTACGCGCGCGCCTTCCCCGAGCGCGTCGGGCGCCTCGTGCTCGACGGGGCCCTCGACCCGGCGAGCACGGCCGACGACGTGGCGCTCGGGCAGGCCCGCGGCCTCGAGCAGTCGCTGCGGGCCTTCGCCACCGCCTGCGTCGGCGGCGACGTCGACGACTGCCCCCTGGGCGGCGGGCAGGAGGGGGAGGAGGGCGTGCAGGCCGCCCTCGACGAGGTGGCCGACCTGCTGGGGCGCGCGGGGGACGAGCCGCTGCCCACGGGGGACCCGCAGCGGCCCCTCACGCAGCCCCTCGCGGCGACGGGCGTGGTGGCCGCGCTCTACGACGAGGGGTACTGGCCCACCCTCGCGGGTGCCCTGCGGCTGGCCCTCGACGGGGACGGCTCGGGGCTGCTGGCCCTCGCGGACGCCTACGCCGGGCGCCTGCCCGACGGGTCCTACAGCAGCAACCTCCTCGAGGCCTTCACCGCCGTCACGTGCCTGGACTACCCGGCGCCGCCGGAGGACCAGCAGAGCCAGGACCGCCTGCGCGAGCAGCTGGAAGAGGCCGCGCCCACGCTGTCCGGCCTGCTCGTGGGGGAGGACGTCACGTGCGACGTCTGGCCCGTGCCGCCCGTGCGGACGCCCTCGCCGGTGGAGGCACCGGGGGCCGCGCCCGTCCTCGTGGTGGGCACCACGGGCGACCCGGCGACCCCGTACGCGTGGGCCGAGTCCCTCGCCGACCAGCTGGACGCGGGGCGGCTGCTGACCTACGACGGCGAGGGGCACACCGCCTACCTGCGCTCGTCGGAGTGCGTCGACGGCGCCGTCGACGGCTACCTGCTCGACGGCGTCCTGCCCGGAGAGGGCGCCACCTGCACCGGTTGACGCCTCGGGAGGAGCCCGGGACATGCCCCGGGAGAGGGCTTTCGGCATGCGGCGGGCCCGGGTTGAATGATCATCAGACGAGCGTCGCCCGACCGGGTGGCCGCAGACCCCGGGAGTCAAGATGGTCCGCCAGAACCCCGAGCCTGGTTCCATGACCACGACGAAGAGCACTCGCCGCACCGCCCGCCGCGCCCTCAGCGCCCTCCTCGGCGCCGCTGTCCTGGGTGGCTCCCTCCTCGGCGCGACGGGCGCCGCGAGCGCCGCGACGGGTCGCGCGGACGCCCACCGCTGGGAGGCGGCTGCCGTCTCCCGCGCGGACGCGCACCGCTGGGAGGCCAAGACGGCGGGTCGCGCGGACGCGCACCGCTGGGAGGCGAAGACGGCGGGTCGCGCGGACGCGCACCGCTGGGAGGCGAAGACGGCGGGTCGCGCGGACGCGCACCGCTGGGAGGCGAAGACGGCGGGTCGCGCGGACGCGCACCGCTGGGAGGCCAAGACGGCGGGTCGCGCGGACGCGCACCGCTGGGAGGCGAAGACGGCGGGTCGCGCGGACGCGCACCGCTGGGAGCGCGTCGTCCTCACCGAGCGCTCGGACGCGCACCGCTGGGAGTGAGGACGGGCTCCGTCGTGCCGGCGCCTGCCGGCTCGGCTCGGCGCCCGTAACCTCGGCCGGAGGACCGACCACGCACCCGAGGGGGTGGAGCCGTGAGCAGTGCGACGGGGCAGTCCGCCGCGGGCTCCCGCCCCTCGCCGCCGGCGACGGACGTCGAGGCCGGACCCGAGCCCGGCGGGACGCGCGGCGGCCTGAGGTGGATCGGCTGGCTCACCTTGGCGATGGTCGTCGCGGGCGCCGGCCTGCTGGCCCTCGGGGGGGCTCCGGTCGCCGCGGAGCTGCGGCCCGTGGGCCTGCTCCTCGCCCTGCTCGTGGTCTTCGCGGTCACCGAGGTCCTCGTCATCCACCTGCCGACGACGCGGACGGCGCACTCCTTCTCCCTGCGCGAGCTGCCGGCCGTCCTGGGCCTCGTCTACCTCGAGCCCACCGGCTACGTCTTCGTCTACCTCGTGGGCGCCGGAGCCGGGCTGGTGCTCTGGGAGCGGCAGCGCGGCCGCAAGCTCTACTTCAACCTCGCCCTCTTCTTCCTCGAGGCGTGCCTCGGGGTGACGGTCTTCAGCCTCCTGGCCCCGCCCGGTGGTGACGTCGGCGTCGGCACGTGGTTGGCCGTGCTCGTCGCCGTGCTGCTCACGGACGTCGTCTCCTGGCTGGCGGTGAGCGTCGCGATCCTGGCCGTCGAGGGCAGCCTCAGCCGCACCCACGCGTTCCGGACGCTCGCGGCGGGGCTGGCCGGCGCCCTCATCAACACGTCCATGGCGCTGCTCGTCGTCGTCCTCGTGGCCGAGCGCCCGGCGGCCCTGTCGCTCGTGGCCGTCGTCGTCGTGATGCTGGCCGTCGGGTACCGCGCGTACCTGTCGGTCGTGGACGGCCACAACCGCCTCCAGGCGCTGTACCGCTTCGTCGGCTCCACCGGGACGGCGTCCGAGCTCGACGACACCCTGCGGTCGGTGCTCGGCGAGGCCGGCGAGCTCCTGCGGGCGGAGAAGGCCGAGCTCGTCCTCCTCGGCGAGGGCGGCGACCCGGCGGTGCTCGTGTCGCTGTGCCCGCGCGACGGCCTCACTGACCGCCCCGTGCCGGACGGCGAGCTGGCCGCGTCGTGGTGGTCGGGCGCCGTGGCGGGCGAGTCGGTCCTCCTGCCGAGCGACGTCCGCGAGGGCAGGACCCCCGACGCCCCCCGGGACGGCATCGCCGTGCCCGTGCGGTCCCCGGGCTTCCGCGGCGTCTTCCTCGTCGCCGAGCGGTCCTTCGAGAAGGAGACCTTCGACGCCCGGGACCTCCAGCTCTTCGAGACGCTCGGCGCCCACGCCGCGGTGACGCTGGAGAAGGCCCGGCTGGTCGACCGGCTGCGGCGCGTGGCCGCTGAGCGCGAGCACGACGCGCTGCACGACGCCCTGACCGGTCTGCCGAACCGCCGCGCCTTCAACGAGGCCGTCGCCCGGACGCTGGGCGCCGGCGTCGGTGGCGCCGTGCTGCTCATGGACCTCGACGACTTCAAGGACGTCAACGACACGCTGGGCCACCGCGCGGGGGACGAGCTGCTGCAGGTGACGGGCCGGCGGCTGAGCGCCCTCGTGGCGGACGACCCGACCGGCGGCGCGGGCGCCGGCACCGTGGCCCGCCTCGGCGGCGACGAGTTCGCCGTCCTCCTGCCGGGCGTGGGCCCGGACGCCGCCGTGCTGCGCGCCCGCGACATCCTGGCGTCGGTCACGGCCCCCGTGCCCATGCAGGACATCACGCTGACCACCACGGCGAGCATCGGCGTCGCCCCCATCCCGCCCGACGCCCGCGACAGCGACGAGCTGCTCGTCCACGCCGACGTCGCGATGTACGCCGCCAAGGCCTCCGGCGCCGGGGTGTCCCCCTACGTCCCCGAGGACACCGACGCGGTGCACCGGCGCCTCGCCCTCGCCGGCGAGCTGCCGACGGCCATCGAGCACCGGGGCTTCGAGGTGTGGTGCCAGCCCCAGACCGACGCGCGCACGGGCGTCGTCACGGGCGTGGAGGCCCTCCTGCGGTGGTGGCACCCGTCCTACGGCTGGGTCCCGCCGACCGAGGTCGTCGCCATCGCCGAGCGCACCGGCCTCCTCGGGCGCCTCACGCTGGCGGTGCTCGCCGAGTCGCTGCGGCTGCGCTCGGAGTGGGCGCGGGCCGGTCACGAGCTGGACATCTCCGTCAACGTCACGGCGCGCGACATCTCCGACCTCTCGCTGCCGGGCTCCGTGGGCGCGCTCCTCGCGGCGACCGGGACGCCGCCGGCGGCCCTCGTGCTGGAGATCACCGAGAGCGGCGTCATGAGCGACCCGGAGCGCAGCCTGGAGGTCCTCGCGGCCCTGCACCGCCTCGGCGTCGGGGTGAGCGTCGACGACTTCGGGACGGGGCACTCCTCCCTCGCCTACCTCGAGCGGCTGCCCGTCAACGAGGTGAAGATCGACCAGTCCTTCGTCAAGCGCCTCGAGCTCGAGGCGACGGACTCCACCGTCGTCCGCTCGATCGTCCTGCTCGCCCACGACCTCGGGATGCGCGTGGTCGCCGAGGGCGTCGAGAGCGACGTCGCCCGCCAGCGGGTCCAGGCGCTGGGCTGCGAGCTCGTCCAGGGGTTCGTGGTCGCCCGCCCGATGCCGGGCGACCAGGTGCCCGGGTGGGTGGCGGGGCGGACCCCGGAGCCGCTGCGCGGGTGAGCCCGCGCCCGGCCGTCCTCGTGCGCGCGGAGCCGCGAGGGCGCCTCTAGGGTGCGCTCGTGAGCGCCCTCGACACCCTGCCCGCCGCCCTCGACGGCACCCCGCTGGACCCCGCAGCGCTCGAGGGGCGCGCCGTCCTCGTCGTCAACGTGGCCTCCCGCTGCGGCCTGACGCCCCAGTACGAGGGCCTCGAGCGGCTCGCCCGCCGCTACGCCGACCGGGGCCTCGTCGTCCTCGGGGTGCCGTGCAACCAGTTCCGCGGCCAGGAGCCGGGGACGGCGGAGGAGATCGCCGAGTTCTGCTCGGCGACGTACGGCGTCAGCTTCCCGCTCACCGAGAAGCTCGACGTCAACGGCGACGACCGCCACCCCCTGTACGACGCGCTCGTCCCGACGCCGGACGCCGACGGCGAGGCGGGGGACGTGCAGTGGAACTTCGAGAAGTTCCTCCTCGCCCCGGGCGGGGAGCCGGTCGCCCGCTTCCGCCCCGGTGTCGAGCCGGAGGACCCCCGGGTGCTGTCCGCCCTCGAGGCGCACCTGCCCGCCGGCGCCGCCGGCTGACGGCACCGGGCCCCGCGGGCGGGACGCCGGGCGGTGTCCGCGGCCCTCGGGTCGAGAGCACGGGCCGGGGACCGGTAAGGTCTGGCCCCGTCGCGCTCCGGCGCGCACGCCGCCTTAGCTCAGTCGGCTAGAGCGACGCACTCGTAATGCGTAGGTCGTGGGTTCGACTCCCACAGGCGGCTCGGCAGAGGCCCCCGGCGCTCCGGCGCGCGGGGGCCTCGCTCGTCCCGGGGCCGACCCGGAGGGGCCGGGCTCAGAGCGCGCCGCGGCGGCGCAGCTCGCGCAGGCGCGCGAAGACGTGGCGCCGCACCGCGTCGGCGTCCGCGGCGGTCGTCCCCTCGAAGCGCAGCCCCACGAGGGTGGCCCGCGTCCCGTGGCGGTACCGGCGGTGCACCACCCGGGCCGCGAGGGGCCCGGGCAGCCCCTCGAGCGGCAGGTCCAGGTGCACGAGCTCGTCCTGCTCGAGCCGCAGCGCGACCGGGTCGACGAGGCAGCGCGCGCCGCTCTCGCTGAGGTCCTCGACGACGACCTCGAGCACCTGCCCCGCCCCCAGCCCGTCGGCCGCCCGGCCGATGCGTCCGCGCAGGTCCACGGGGGCCCGCACGGCCTCGCGGCGCTGGACGCGCTGCGGCGCCCCGGTCACGACGGCAGTCCAGCCGTCGTCGGAGAGGTCCCGCACGAGCACCGGCACCCCGACGACGGAGCCGGCCTCGCTCCAGACGAGGTCGACGGCCTCGTCCTCGACGAGGCGCGAGGCGGCGCCGAGCAGGTCGGCGGGGCGCTCCAGGACGAGCCGGTCGGGTCCGACGGCGACGACGCGGGCGGTGAGGGGCACGTGGGCGCGGTGGGGCGCGACGTCGACGAGCGACCCGGTCGGCGGCGCCTCGTCGGCGGGCAGGAGGGCGCGCGCGGTGCTCGACGTGCCGGCCACGGGACCTCCTCGCGCCCGCGCCGCGCGGGCTCCCAGCACCCCATCGACCGCGCGCGGCCCCACCTGAACCCTCCGCGGCGCCCGGGCGCGGCCATCGCCCGCGGTGACCGGCACACTGGTCGCCATGTGCGGCCGCTACGCGAGCTCGGTGCGCGACGCCGAGGTCGTCGACCTGCTGGACGTCGACGAGGTGGTGGGGGAGGAGCTCCCGCCGTCGTGGAACGTCGCCCCCACCGACGACGTGCGCGTCGTGCTCGAGCGTCCGCAGCGGGACGACGACGGGGTCGGCGCGGCGGCCGCGCCCGCCCGCCAGCTGCGCACCGCTCGCTGGGGCCTCGTGCCGTCGTGGTCGAAGGACCTCTCCACGGGCGCCCGGATGATCAACGCCCGCTCGGAGACGCTCACGGAGCGCTCGGCGTTCCGGGTGGCCGCCGCGCGGCGCCGGTGCCTCGTGCCGGCGGACGGCTACTACGAGTGGCAGGCCGTGCCCGGGCAGCGGCGCAAGACGCCCTGGTTCCTGCGCGACGGGGACGGCGCCCTGCTCACCTTCGCCGGGGTCTACGAGCTCTGGCGCGACCGGTCGCGCGACGACGACGACCCGGGGCGCTGGGTGTGGTCGGTCGCCGTCGTCACGACCGCGGCGCACGACGCGCTGGGGGAGATCCACGACCGCACGCCGCTCGTCGTGCCGCCCGGCGCCCGGGCCGACTGGCTCAGCACCACCACGACGGAGCTCGAGGAGGTGCGGGAGCTCGTCGCCTCGCTGCCGGAGCCGCACCTGGTGCCCCACGTCGTCGGCCCCGAGGTCGGCGACGTCCGCCAGGACGGCCCGCACCTCGTCGAGCCCCGGGCCCGGGACGACGGCGAGCAGGACTCCGTCGCGGGGACGGGGGGCCCGGCGTGAGCGCCGCCGCCGAGCGGGCGCGGCTGGTCGTCCTCGGCGCCCGCTCGGGCGCGGTGCTCGGCCTCGTGGCCGGCCTCGTCAGCGGCCTCGCCCTGCTGCTGCTCGGCGGTGGCGGGTCCGGCGCCCTGCTCCTCGTCGCCGCCGCCGTCCTGCTGTCGGCCGCCGTGGGGTCGGCCACCGGGGCGGTCGGCGGCCGGCTGCTCGCGGCCCAGCTGGAGTCGCCCGCGGGCGTCCGGCCCCTGCCCGTGGTCGTCACGACGGCGCTGGTCGCGGTGGCCGCGCTCGTGCTCGTCTCGGCCCTGCTGGGGACGGCGTGGGCCGGCCCCGGCTTCGCGGGGCTCGCCGCCGTCCTGGCTCTCGTGCGGGTGGGCGGCCAGGC
>NZ_JABEMA010000123.1 GCF_013004605.1 Pseudokineococcus marinus | reverse complement strand
TGCCGGCCGACGCCTACCTGGCGCGCCCGGGCGGCGACGAGTTCGCCGTCGTGCTGGGCCCCCGCTCCGCCGGGACGGCCCCCGCCGTGGCCGCGGCCGAGGAGGCCCAGCGCCGCGCCGACGAGGAGGCCGCCGCCCGCGCGGCCGAGGAGGCGCAGGCGGAGCGCGAGGCGGAGGCCGCCGCGGCGAGCCGCAGCGCGCAGCGCGACCCCCGCGGCGTGGCCGCCTCGATGGTCGCCGACCGCGGCTGGAGCTCCGACCAGATGTCGTGCCTGGACCAGCTCTGGACGAAGGAGAGCGGCTGGCAGTGGGACGCCGACAACCCGACGTCGAGCGCCTACGGCATCCCGCAGGCCCTGCCCGGCAGCAAGATGGCGAGCGCCGGCGCCGACTGGGAGACCAACCCCGTCACGCAGATCACGTGGGGCCTGCAGTACATCGCCGACGTCTACGGCACCCCGTGCAGCGCCTGGAGCCACAGCCAGGCCACGAACTGGTACTGAGCCCCGCGGCGGGAGAAGGCTACGAAGTCCGCCGCGAAGGCTTCTCCGGGCGGGAGAAGGCTACGAAGTCCGTGTGAGGGGCCTCGTCCGGCGGAACGAGGCGACGACGTCCGTGTGGAGGGCCCCGCCGGGCGGACGACGGCGACGACGTCCGCCTGAGGGGTGACGCACGAGGGCCGCCACCTGCGACGCAGGTGGCGGCCCTCGTGCGTCAGGTGCGTCAGCGCTGCGGCGGCCGCGTCATGGCGAGGACGTCGAGGGCGCTGTCGAGCTGGTCCTCGGTGACCTCGCCGCGCTCGACGAAGCCGAGGGCGACGACGGCCTCGCGCACCGTGACGCCGTGGGCGACGGCGTGCTTGGCGACCTTCGCGGCCGCCTCGTAGCCGATGACGCGGTTGAGCGGCGTGACGATGGACGGCGAGGACTCGGCGAGGGCGCGGGCGCGCTCCTCGTCGGCCTCGAGGCCCTCGACCGTGCGGTCGGCGAGGATCCGCGAGCCGTTGGCGAGCAGGACGACGGACTCGAGCACGTTGCGCGCCATGACGGGGATGGCGACGTTGAGCTCGAAGGAGCCGCTCGCGCCCGCCCACGCCGTCGCGGCGTCGTTGCCGACGACCTGGGCGCACACCATGAGCACGGCCTCGGGGACGACGGGGTTCACCTTGCCCGGCATGATCGAGCTGCCCGGCTGCAGGTCCGGGATGCGGAGCTCGCCGAGGCCGGTGTTCGGCCCCGAGCCCATCCACCGCAGGTCGTTGCAGACCTTCGTCAGGCTGACGGCGACCGAGCGCAGCGCGCCCGACAGCTCGACGAGGCCGTCGCGCGCGCCCTGCGCCTCGAAGTGGTCGGGCGCCTCGGTGACCGGCAGGCCCGTGTCCTGCGCCAGCAGCTCGATGACGCGCTGCGGGAAGCCCGCGGGCGTGTTGATGCCGGTGCCGGTGGCCGTGCCGCCGAGGGGGACCTCGGCCGTGCGCGGGAGGGCGGCCCGCACGCGCTCGGCGCCGTAGCGCACCTGCTGGGCGTAGCCGCCGAACTCCTGGCCCAGCGTCACGGGGGTGGCGTCCATGAGGTGGGTGCGACCGGCCTTGACGACGCCGGCCCAGGCGTCGGCCTTGCGCTGCAGGGCGTCCGCGAGGTGCTCGAGGGCGGGCAGCAGCTGCTGGACGACGCCCGACGTCGCGGCCACGTGCACCGACGTGGGGAAGACGTCGTTGGAGGATTGCGAGGCGTTGACGTGGTCGTTGGGGTGCACGTCGCGGCCGAGGCGGCGGGTCGCCAGCGTCGCGAGGACCTCGTTGGTGTTCATGTTCGACGACGTGCCGGAGCCCGTCTGGAAGACGTCGACGGGGAACTGGTCGTCGTGGGCGCCGGAGGCCACCTCGTCCGCGGCGGCGGCGATCGCGTCGGCGACGTCCTGGTCGAGGACGCCGAGCTCGGCGTTGGCCTGCGCCGCGGCCTTCTTGATGCGGGCGAGGGCCTCGACGTGGACGCGCGAGAGCGTCGTCCCGCTGATGGGGAAGTTCTCGACCGCGCGCTGGGTCTGCGCCCGGTAGAGGGCGTCGGCGGGGACGAGGACCTCGCCCATGGTGTCGTGCTCGACCCGGTAGCCCTCGGGCGTTCCGGCGGAGTTCGTCGGGGTGTCCGTCATGGGCGCCATCGTGCCGTGCCGCAGGGGCGGGAGGCTCCCGGACGGCTCCGGGCGTGACGCGTCCGACATGTCGGCGATCTCCGGGTGGCGGGCGGTCCGGGGTGCGGGCACGCTGCGCCCACGCATCTCTTCGACGACGAAGGAGACCGCCGTGCGACCACGCGACCCCCACCCGCCGCCCGTGCGCCGCGGGAGGTCGCGCCGCGCCGCGGCCCTCTCCCTGGGCGCCGTCCTGTCCGGGACCCTGCTCGTCTCCTGCGGCTCGGAGGGGCAGCAGACCACGGAGGCGGGCGTCCCGATCCTCAACTGGTACATCAACCCCGACTCGGGCGGCCAGCAGGAGATCGCCGCCCGGTGCACCGAGGCCAGCGGTGGTCGCTACGCCCTCGAGGTCGAGACCCTGCCGAACAACCCCCAGGGCCAGCGCGAGCAGCTCGTGCGGCGGCTCGTGGCGGGCGACTCCTCGGTGGACCTCATGAGCCTCGACCCGCCCTTCATCCCCGAGTTCGCGACGGCGGGCTTCTTCGCCCCGGTGCCGCCGGAGGTGGAGGAGCAGTTCTCCGAGCAGACGCTCGCCGGTGCGCTGGAGGGGGCCTCCTACGACGGGGAGCTCGTGACCGTGCCGTTCTTCGCCAACACCCAGCTCCTCTGGTACCGCAAGAGCGTCGCCGAGGAGGCGGGGCTCGACATGTCCCAGCCGGTCACGTGGGACCAGATCATCGAGGCGGCCGAGCAGACGGGCACCACGGTCGGCGTGCAGGGCACCGCGGCCGAGTCGATGACGGTCTGGGTGACGGCCCTCGTGCGCTCCCAGGGCGGCGAGGTGCTGGCCAACCCGGAGGCGCCCGCCGAGGAGATCGAGGTCTCCATCGACGGACCCGAGGGCGCCGAGGCGGCGCGCATCATGCGGGCGATCGCCGACGCGGGCGTCGGCGGCCCCCAGCTGTCGACGGCGGACGAGGACGCCACGGCGGCGCTCTTCGAGTCCGAGGCCGGGGGGTTCATGGTCAACTGGCCGTTCGTCTGGGCCCGGGCGCAGTCCTTCGTCGAGGCCGGCTCGATGGAGCAGGAGACGCTCGACGACTACGGCTGGACCCTCTACCCCCGGGTCACCGAGGACGACGAGCCGGCCACCCCCTACGGCGGCATCAACATCGGCGTGGGGGCCTTCTCCGAGCGGCCCGAGCTGGCCTACGAGGCGGCCACGTGCATCGCCTCGCCGGAGAACCAGCAGTACTACTTCCTCAGCAACGGCAACCCGCCGAGCGCGGCGGCGGCCTTCGAGGGCCAGGAGGTGCTGGACCAGTACCCGATGGCGCCGACCATCGAGGAGTCGGTGGAGCTCGCGGCGCCGCGGCCCCAGACGCCCTACTACGACGTCGTCTCGACGGGCATCCAGCGCACCTGGCGCCCCGGCTCGGCGGACCCGCAGACCACGCCCGCGGCGTCGGCGGAGCTCATCCGCCAGGTCCTCCAGGGCGAGGCGCTGCTGTGAGCGCCGTGCGCGAGGAGCGCGCGAGCGTCGACCCGCGGCCCGCGAGCACGGGGCAGCGCCCCGAGCGGCGCGCCGGCCGGAGGGCGCCCCTGACGGACCGCGCCCGGGGCGAGCGCAACCTCGGCTGGCTGCTGTGCGCCCCGGCGTTCCTCGTCATGATCGGCGTGGTCGCGTGGCCGATGCTGCTGGCCCTCTACGACTCCCTCTTCAGCTACCGCCTGACGGCGCCCGACGACCGGGCCTTCGTGGGCCTGCAGAACTACGTCACCATCCTGACCGACCCGCTGTGGTGGCGGGCCTTCGCGACCACCGGCTACATCACCGTCATCACCGTGGCCGTCGAGCTCGTGCTCGGCTTCGCGCTGGCGATGGTCATGCACAAGGCGATCCGCACGGTCCGTCCTGTCCTGCGCACGGCGATCCTCATCCCGTACGCCATCATCACGGTCGTCTCGGCGTTCGCCTGGTTCTACGCCTTCAACCTCACGGGTGGTTTCGTCAACCAGTGGCTGCCCTTCGTGGGCGACGACTTCAACTGGTTCGCCCAGCGCGGCAGCTCGCTCGCGGTCATCATGCTCTCGGAGATCTGGAAGACGACGCCGTTCATCTCCCTGCTGCTCCTCGCCGGCCTCGCGCAGGTCCCGGAGGACCTGCAGGAGGCCGCGCGCGTCGACGGGGCGACCTTCCGCGAGCGGCTCTTCCGCGTGACCATCCCCAACATGAAGGCGGCCATCATGGTCGCCCTGCTCTTCCGCACCCTCGACGCCGTCCGCATCTTCGACAACGTCTTCATCATGACGGCCGGCACGAACGGGACGGAGACGCTGGCCTTCCTCGCCTACCGGCAGACCATCCAACGGCAGGAGGTCGGCCTGGGGTCGGCGATCTCGGTGCTGCTCTTCCTGCTCGTCGTCCTCATCGCGGTGCTCTTCGTCAAGGTGTTCAAGGTCGACCTGTCGCAGCAGCGGGGAGGCAAGTGATGAGCGGTGTGCGGATGTCGGGGAAGGAGAAGGCCCTCTGGTACGTCGCCGCCGTGGCGATCGTCGTCTACGCCCTGTTCCCGGTGGCGTGGATCTTCTCGCTGAGCCTCAAGCCGGCCAGCGAGCTCACGGACAACCGGTTCCTGCCCACGGACGTCACCTGGGAGAACTACCGGCTGATCGTCTCGGGCGACGCGGCGGACCTCTTCCTGCCGGCGCTGCGCAACTCCATCGGGATCACGCTCATCGCGACGGCCATCGCCGTCGTCATGGCGACGCTGACGGCGTACGCCGTCTCGCGGCTGGACTTCCCCGGCAAGAAGGTGCTGCTGACCACCGCCCTGGCGGTGGCCATCTTCCCCGTGATCTCGATCGTCACGCCGCTGTTCAACATGTGGCGGGCGATCGGCCTGTACGACACCTGGCCCGGGCTCATCATCCCGTACCTGTCGATCACGCTGCCGCTCGCCATCTGGACGCTGTCGGCCTTCTTCCGCGAGATCCCGTGGGACATGGAGCAGGCGGCGCAGGTGGACGGCGCCACCACGTGGCAGGCGTTCCGCAAGGTCATCGTGCCGCTCGCGGTCCCCGGTGTCTTCACCACGGCGATCATCGCCTTCTTCATCGCCTGGAACGACTTCGTCTTCGGCATCTCGCTGACCTCCACCGACGCCTCGCGCCCGGTCCCCGCCGCACTCGCCTTCTTCACCGGCGCCTCGCAGTTCGAGGAGCCCACGGGGGCGACGTCGGCCGCGGCCGTCGTCGTCACCATCCCCGTCGTCGTCATCGTCCTGGTCTTCCAGCGCCGGATCGTCGCCGGCCTCACCAACGGCGCCGTCAAGGGCTGAGCGCCCCGGCCCGCGACCGCAGCCCGACAAGGAGAGCGCCATGGCCACCATCACCCTGGACCACATCGTCAAGAAGTACGGCGACGGCTTCCCGGCCGTCAACGACGTGAGCCTCGACATCAAGGACGGCGAGTTCGTCATCCTCGTCGGCCCCTCCGGCTGCGGGAAGTCGACGCTGCTGCGGATGATCGTCGGCCTGGAGGACATCACCGACGGCGACCTCACCATCGGGGGCACCCGGGTCAACGACAAGGCCCCGCGCGACCGCAACCTCGCGATGGTGTTCCAGAACTACGCCCTGTACCCGCACCTGTCGGTGTTCGAGAACATCGCCTTCCCCCTGCGGCTGGCCAAGGGCAAGCACTCGGACGAGGAGGTCGAGCGGCGCGTGCGCGAGGCGGCCGACCTCCTCGAGCTGCGCGAGCACCTCGAGCGCAAGCCCGCCAACCTCTCCGGCGGCCAGCGCCAGCGCGTCGCCATGGGCCGCGCCATCGTCCGGCAGGCCGACGCCTTCCTCTTCGACGAGCCGCTGTCGAACCTCGACGCGAAGCTGCGCGGCCAGATGCGGACCGAGATCGCGCGCATGCAGCGCCGCCTGGGGACGACCACGGTCTACGTCACCCACGACCAGACCGAGGCGATGACGCTGGGCGACCGCGTCGCCGTCCTGCGCAAGGGCGAGCTGCAGCAGGTGGCGAGCCCCCGCGAGCTCTACGAGGAGCCGGTCAACCTCTTCGTCGCGGGCTTCATCGGCTCGCCGCCGATGAACTTCCTGCCCGCGCAGCTGTCGGGGACGACGCTCTCGCTGCCCTTCGGGGACGTCGAGATCAGCGCGGACGTCGCCCGCCGGGCGGAGGGCGCGGAGTTCCTCATCGCCGGCCTGCGCCCCGAGCACGTGGAGGACGCCGAGACCCTCGAGGGGCCGCGCCGCGAGCGGGGCACGACCTTCGAGGTCGACGTGGACGTCACGGAGTGGCTCGGGAACGAGCTGTACGCCTACGTGCCCTTCAGCCCCGACGAGCGGGTGGCCGCCAAGCTCGCCGAGCTCGACAAGGAGCTCGACGGCGAGAGCATGCGCCACCAGATGGTCGTGACCCTCGACGCCCGCAGCCGCGTGCGCGACGGCGACCGCGCCCGGCTGTGGTTCGACCCGGCGAGCCTGCACCTCTTCGACCCCTCGACGGGCGAGAGCCTCACCCGGGACGAGGAGCGCGCTCGCGCGATCCAGGCCGACACCGAGGAGATGAGGCGCCAGGCGCTGGAGCGCTCGCGCGAGCACGCCCAGGCCGTCGGCCAGGGCGCACCCGCCTGACCTCACCCCGACGCCCCGCCCGGCGGCGGGGCGTCGGGCAGGAGGCGCCGGGCGGGGCGAGGTCAGGAGACGGACAGCTCGGCGCGCGTGGGCGGGTCGGCGCCGGGCCGGGAGACCGTGACGGCGGAGACGTCCGTGGCCGCGGCCACGCAGGCCCGCAGCACGTCGAGGTCGACCCCGGCGAGGGCCCCGCGGCGCTCGCCGCCGAGCAGGCCGGCCGACCACAGGGCGTCGACGAGGCCGCCGGTGAAGGAGTCGCCCGCCCCGACGGTGTCGGCCACGTCGACCCGGCGGCCCGGCTCGTCCACCTCGCCGGCCGAGCAGACCGCCAGCGCGCCGTCCCCGCCGCGGGTGAGGACGACGACGGCCGGCCCGAGGCCCAGCCAGGAGCGCACGGTCTCCTCCGCCGCGCGGTCGGGGAACAGCCACTCGGCGTCCTCGGCGCTGAGCTTGACGACGTCCGACGTCGCGACGAGCGCCTCGACACCGGGGCGGGCCGCCTCCGCGGTGCCGATGATGCTCGGCCGCAGGTTGGGGTCGTAGACGACCGTCGTCGTGGGCCGCAGGGCGTCGAGCAGGCGCGAGACCTGCGCCGCCCCGGGCTCGAGCGCCGTGCCGAGCGACCCGGTGCAGACGACGAGCGGGCGCTCGCCGGCGGCCAGGACGTCGGCGAGGACGTCCTCCGGCAGCGACCACTCGAGGTCGAACTCGTACTGGGCGCCGCCGTCCGCGTCGAGGTGCGCCTGCGCCGTCGACGTGCGGGCGCCGCCCCCCGCGGGCAGCAGCGGGGCGGCGAGCTCCACGCCCGAGCCGCGCAGGTGCGCGAGGACCGTCCGGCCGCGCTCGTCGTCGACGAGGCGCGTGAGCAGGGTCGCGCGACGCTCGAGCCGGGCCAGGCCCAGGGCGACGTTGGCCGGGCTGCCGCCCGGGTGCTCCCGGGTCGTCGCGCCGCCGGCGCCGTCCTCGCGGTGGACGACGTCGACGAGGGCCTCGCCGACGACCAGGGCCGCGCGCCCGTCCGCCGCGGTCACGCGCCGGTCCTCGCGGGCGCCGCCCGATCCGCGCGGGTGCGGCCGAGGTCGGCCTCGTAGGCCTGCAGCTTGGCCACCTGGTGCTCGCTCTCGACGACGCGCACGGTGCCCGACTTCGAGCGCACGACGAGGCTCTGCGTCCGCACGACGCCGGGGGCGTAGCGGACGCCCTTGACGAGCTCGCCGTCGGTGATGCCGGTGGCGACGAAGTAGCAGTTGTCCCCGCGGACGAGGTCGTCCGTCGTGAGGACCCGGTCCAGGTCGTGCCCGGCGTCGACCGCCCGCTGGCGCTCGGCGTCGTCCGTCGGCCACAGCCGGCCCTGCAGCGAGCCGCCGAGGGCCTTGAGCGCGCAGGCCGCGATGATGCCCTCCGGCGTGCCGCCGATCCCGAGCATGAGGTCGATGCCCGTGCCGCCGCGCGCCGCCATGATGGCGCCGGCGACGTCGCCGTCGGCGATGAGGTGCACGCGGGCGCCCGCGTCGCGGACCTCGTCGAGCAGGGCGCGGTGGCGGGGGCGGTCGAGGACGACGACCGTGACGTCCTCGGGGCGCAGCCCCTTCGCGCGGGCGACGAGCCGGATGTTCTCGGCCGCCGGCAGGCGGATGTCGACGACGTCCGCCGCCTCGGGGCCCGTGGCGAGCTTGTCCATGTAGAAGACGGCGCTCGGGTCGTACATCGCCCCGCGCTCGGCGACGGCGAGCACCGCGACGGCGTTGGGCATGCCCTGGGCGGTCAGGCGCGTGCCGTCGATGGGGTCGACCGCGACGTCGCACTCGGCGCCCGTGCCGTCGCCCACCCGCTCGCCGTTGAAGAGCATGGGCGCCTCGTCCTTCTCGCCCTCGCCGATGACGACGGTGCCCTGCATCGCCACGGTGCTGATGAAGCGGCGCATGGCGTTGACGGCGGCGCCGTCGGCGCGGTCCTTGTCCCCGCGGCCCACCCAGCGGCCCGCCGCCATGGCGGCCGCCTCGGTGACGCGCACGAGCTCGAGGCCGAGGTTGCGGTCGGGGGAGTGCTGGTCCACGACCAGCGAGGCGGGCAGCGAGCTCTGCGTCACGGGGCCTCCGTCGTCGCGGCGGGTGGGCGCGGGCGTCCCCCCGGGGAGGGGCGGCCGCCGGCGGCGCGAGCCTAGCGGCGGGGGTAGGCCCGGGCCGGCGCCCGCGGGGAGAGGTGCGCCACGTCGGGCGCCTCCGGTCCTCGCGCCCACCGGG
>NZ_JABEMA010000122.1 GCF_013004605.1 Pseudokineococcus marinus | reverse complement strand
CCCGCGGCGCAGCAGCGCGCGCAGGCGGGAGCCGTGCCGCGGGGACCGGGAGGCGCGGGTCGGGTCGGGCACGCGCGCACGCTAGCCGAGCAGAGGCGCCCTCCCGGCGCCCCGGGCCGCGAGGGCGGCGGACGCACGAGCGCCCCGCGTCCGGTCGGACGCGGGGCGCTCGTGGGCTCCCTCCGGGCGGGAGGGGCGGGGGCTGGAGGCAGTGCCCACCGCGCAGGGGGGGCCAGCGGTGGGCACTGCAGGCGCAAGGATGGACAGGCGCCGTTCAACCGTCAACTTCCTCGGCCGCGGACCGGTGTGTCGTCCCGAGGTGTCCGGGTTGCCGCCGGCCGTCCGGGGACCGACGTCCTCCGGCGGAGGGTGTCGGTCCTCCGGGTGGGGCGCTCAGACCCCGACGTCGCGCAGGCGCTCGCTGTCGCCCGTCATCGTCGGCGCGCCGCCGCCCGGCGTCCCCTGGTCCGACCAGCGCAGGAGGGCGCCGACGCCGTCGCCGAGCTCGAGCGGGTCGCTCTCGTCCTGGCGGGTGCCGGGCACGAGCACCAGGCCGGCCGCCCCGCCGACCGCCGCGCGCACGAGCGCGGCGTCGGCCCGGACCTCGACCGGCTCGGCCACGCCCATCTCGAGCAGGTCCTCACGGCTCTGCGCCAGCTGCAGCGCCTCCGGGCCCACCCAGAGGGTCCACGTCGAGCTCGGGTCGTCGCGCAGGAGGACGTCCTGCACCTGGCCGCGCTGCAGCATCTGCACGACGGCGTCGAGCCCGTCGGCGCCGTCCGCGTCCTTGCCGCGGGCCTGCGAGTAGCTGTCGACGACCTCCTGCAGGCGCCGCTCCTGGACCCGTGCCAGCACCTCGCCGAGCGTGCGGGCGAAGTCCTCCGAGCGGATGCCGTCAGCGCGGCCGCCGCCCTGGACGACCTCGGCGATGCCCGCGGCCGCGCCGCCGAGGCGCTCGCGGACGAGGGAGACGGCGTTGTCGTCGCCGGTCAGCACGACGACCTCGGGCTTGTACCGGCTCACGAGGTCGTCGACGTCCGAGGCGACCGCCGCGGCGTCGCGCTGCCAGGAGTCCTCGACGCGGCGCTCGTGCGTGTACTCGCCCGTGCCGCCGACCGGCACCTTGTGCAGCACGTCGTCGTCGGAGCCGGAGGTCTCGCGGGCCTGGACGTCGTCGACGGTCGAGCCGACGACGACGTCGCCGCCCTCGGGACGGGCCGCCGTGACGCCGGAGCCCACGGCCACGGTGAGGTCGGCCCCGTCGTGGTCGGCGGCGACGAGCAGGTAGCGCGTCGAGCCGGCCGCCGCGCGCACCGCGGGCAGCACGTGCGCGACGGGCCCCCACGACGCCTCGTCCTGCGCCGGCGCGGCCGGCAGCACGAGGTCGAGCACGACGCCGCCGGCGCCCGCCACGACCGTGCGGCCCGAGCCGTCGCCCGTGTCGTGGCGCCCGCTGGGCGCCGTGGCGCGCTCGGCGAGCAGGTCGAGGACGTCCTCGGGCGCGCCCTGCTCCTCCAGGCGGCGGCGCAGCTCGCGCCACCGCAGCTCCACCTCGTGCTCGCCCGAGGCGTCGGTGCGCGAGACGTCGAGCGTCACGCTGGCGAGGGGCCCCTCGGCCTCGAACGCCGGTGCCAGCCACTGCAGGTCCATCGGTCCTCCTCGGTCTCGTCCGCGTCGCGGGCCTCCGCGGCGGAGGTCGGCCCTCCCGCCCCGGCGCGCCCGCGGCCCTCGGCCGCGGCGCCGCCCGCGCTCACCTCCACCCTGGCCGCTCCGCCCCGGGCGTGCGACCCGGCGCCCGCCCACCGGCGCCCCGGCACCGAGGAGCGCCGTCCCGCTACGCTCTCCCGCGCCCCGGGCCCCCGTAGCTCAGGGGATAGAGCAACGGTTTCCTAAACCGTGTGTCGGAGGTTCGAATCCTCTCGGGGGCACCCTCCCGGGCGCCGGGCCACCGACTCGGCGCCCCGCCCCACCTCCCGCCGTCGCCACCCGCCCTGGCCACCCTCCGTCGCCACCCGCCCTGGCCACCCTCCGTCGCCACCCGCCCTCGCCACCCTCCGTCGCCACCCGCCCTCGCCACCCCCGGGGGCTACCGTCCCCGCCATGGAGAGCAGGCGCCTCGGGCGCACGGGCAGGGACGTCGGCGTCGTCGGGCTCGGGACGTGGCAGCTGGGCGGCGACTGGGGCGAGGTGCGCGACGACGACGCGCTCGCCGTCCTGCGCACCGCCGTCGACGAGGGCGTGACGCTCCTGGACACGGCCGACGTCTACGGCGACGGCCGCAGCGAGCAGCTCATCGGGCGCTTCCTCGCCGACCTCCCCGAGGGCGACCGCCCGCTCGTCGCCACCAAGGCGGGACGCCGCGCCGACCCCCACGAGCCGGGCCAGTACACCGCCGACCACCTCCGGGCGTGGACGGCCCGGAGCCGCGCGAACCTCGGCGTCGAGCGCCTGGACCTCGTCCAGCTGCACTGCCCGCCGACGGCCGTCTTCTCCGACGACGCCGTGTTCGAGGCCCTCGACGCGCTCGTCGACGAGGGCCTCGTGGCGGCCTACGGCGTGTCCGTCGAGACCGTGGACGAGGCGATGACGGCGCTCGCGCGGCCGCACCTCGCGAGCCTGCAGGTCATCCTCAACGCGTTCCGCCGCAAGCCGCTCGAGCGGGTGCTGCCCGCGGCGGCGGAGGCCGGCGTCGGGGTCCTCGCCCGCGTCCCGCTCGCCAGCGGCCTGCTCACCGGGAAGTACGACGAGAGCACGACCTTCGCCGAGACCGACCACCGGTCCTACAACCGCGACGGCGCGGCCTTCGACATCGGGGAGACGTTCTCCGGCGTGCCGTACGAGCT
Organism: Pseudokineococcus marinus; assembly: GCF_013004605.1. Classification (GTDB taxonomy): domain Bacteria; phylum Actinomycetota; class Actinomycetes; order Actinomycetales; family Quadrisphaeraceae; genus Pseudokineococcus; species Pseudokineococcus marinus. Next base: position 6,220 of record NZ_JABEMA010000122.1, on the reverse strand, counting down.
CGGCCTGCGGGCCGCGGCCGAGGTCGGCGAGGTGGCCGCGGCGCGCGGCGTCCCGACGGCGGCCCTCGCCCTGCGCTGGGTGCTCGACCAGCCCGGCGTCACGTGCGCCATCCCGGGCGCCCGCACCCCCGAGCAGGCTCGGTCCAACGCCGCGGCGGCGGAGCTCGACCCGCTGACCGCCGACGAGCTCGCCGCCCTCGAGCGGGTCTACGACACCCACCTGCGCGAGGTCGTCCACCACCGCTGGTGAGCGGCGCGGGCCGCCCCGCCGCTCACGCGGGGCGGCCCCGGGCAGGACGAGCAGGACGAGGGACAGCACGACGCCCCGACAGGACAGGTCGCCGCTCGGCGCGCACGGTGGACGCATGGCGGACCACCAGCCCGACCGGCCCCGCGGACGGCGACCGTCCGACCCGACCACGCACGGGGGCGGCGAGCCCCTCGAACCGCGCTACGGCATCGGCGGCGCGGCCCCCGCGCACAGTGCGCTGACGCTCCGGGCGGTGCTGGCCGCGCTCGGCCTCGTGGTGTGCGCCGGCGGCGCCGCGTGGGCGGGGGCCGTGGGCGCGCCCGCGGGGCTCGTCGTCGTCCTCGTCGTCCTCGCCGTCGTGGCGGTGGTCGACCTCGTCGTCATCGGGCGCCGCAAGGCGCGCGGCGAGCCGGGGTAGCCGCACGGCCCGGGTGGCTCGACCCGAGCGCTGACCCGCAGGCGCCTCCTCTCGGGTGCCCGGGGCCACGACCTAGGGTCGGCACGTGGCCCTCCGCGGCGTGCTCCTCGACACGACCCCCCTGCGCGTCCCCGCCTACCGCCGCCTGCTCACCTCCAGCGCGGTCTCCGCGGTGGGGAGCCAGCTGACGGCGGTGGCCGTCCCGTTCGAGGTCTTCCGCATCACCGGCTCCTCGACCTGGGTGGGCGTCGCCTCGGCCGCGGGCCTCGTGCCGCTCGTCGTGTTCTCGCTGTGGGGCGGCAGCGTCGCCGACGTCGTCGACCGGCGGCGCCTCATGGCCGTCAGCGTCGCCGGCATCGCGGCGTCCTCGGCCCTTCTCGCCCTGCACGCGGGGCTCGGGGTGGAGTCGTTGGCCGTGCTCCTCGGCCTCGTCGTCGTCCAGCAGGCCTTCTTCGGCCTCTACGCGCCGGCCCGCGGCGCCGCCGTGCCGCGCCTCGTCCCGGCGCGGCAGCTGCCCGCCGCGATGGCGCTGTCGACCACCGTCTTCGGGGTCGGCGCCGTCGCCGGGCCGCTGCTCGCGGGCGCCCTCATCCCCCTCGTCGGGCTCCCGCTGCTCTACCTCGTCGACGCGCTCGGCCTGCTCGCCGCCCTCGCGCTGGTCCTGCGCCTGCCCGCGATGCCCGTGACCGGGGAGCCCGGCCGCCGCGCCGGCGCGGGCAGCGTCCTCGAGGGCCTGCGCTACATCGGCACCCGCCAGGTCCTGCTGGTGTCCTTCCTCGCCGACGTCCTCGCGATGGTGCTGGGCATGCCGCGGGCGCTGTTCCCGGAGATGGCCCGCGAGGTCTACGGCGGCCCCGCCGGCGGCGGCCTCGCGCTCGGGGTGCTCTACGCCGCGATCCCCGTGGGCTCGCTGCTCGGCGGGCTCTTCTCCGGGCGGGTGGTGCGGATGCGGCACCACGGCGCGCTCGTGCTGGCCAGCGTGGCGCTCTGGGGGGCGGCCGTCGCCGCCGTCGGCCTGACGACGTCGCTGTGGGTGGCCGCCGTGCTCCTCGCCGTGGCCGGCGCCGCCGACCTCGGCAGCATGGTCTTCCGCGGCGCCATCCTGCAGACCGCCGCCACCGACGAGATGCGCGGCCGGATGCAGGGCGTCTTCACCGTCGTCGTCGTCGGCGGTCCGCGCCTGGCCGACCTCGTGCACGGCGCCGCCGGGGACCTCCTCGGCGCCCGCGCCGCGGTCGGGCTCGGCGGCCTCCTCGTCGTCGTGGCCACCGGCGCGCTCGCGCTCCGCGCCCGGGAGTTCCGCCGCTACACCGCCCCCGCCTGACGGCGCGCCCCGGGCGAGGGACGGGGACGGGCCCGATCTCCCCGGGGAGGGGCAGCGGTGGACCCGCGACGCCGTCCGGCGCGTCGTCGGTCCACCGCTGCGACCGCTCGCGGTGAGGTGTCAGCCCAGCGGCGTGTGCGCCGGGTCGACGCGCTCGCCCTCGGGCACCGGCCCGGGCGGGGTCCCGTCGCCGAAGGGGCTGCCGCCCAGCTGCTCGCGGCCGTGCGGGGTGAGCCAGCCGGACAGGTCCGGCCCCTTCGGCACGACACCCGTGGGGTTGATGTCCTCGTGGACGACGTAGTAGTGCGCCTTGATGTGCGCGAAGTCGGTGGTGTCGCCGAAGCCCGGCGTCTGGAACAGGTCGCGGGCGTAGGCCCACAGCACCGGCATCTCGCTGAGCTTGCTGCGGTTGCACTTGAAGTGGCCGTGGTAGACGGCGTCGAAGCGCACGAGGGTCGTGTAGAGCCGCACGTCCGCCTCGGTGATCGTGTCGCCCATGAGGTAGCGGCGGTCGGCCAGGCGCTCCTCCAGCCAGTCGAGCGCGGTGAAGAGGCGGTCGTAGGCCTTCTCGTAAGACTCCTGCGAGCCGGCGAAGCCGCAGCGGTACACGCCGTTGTTGACCTCGGTGTAGACCCGCTGCATCACCTCGTCCATCTCCGCGCGCAGCGCCTCGGGGTAGAGGTCGGGCGCGCCGTCGCGGTGGTGCTCCCCCCACTCGAGGGACAGGTCCAGGGTGATCTGCGGGAAGTCGTTGGTGACGACCTGCCCGGTGCTCTCCTCGACGACCGCGGGCACGGTGATGCCCTTGGGGTAGTCGGGGAAGCGGGCGAAGTAGGCCTGCTGGAGGCGCTCGTAGCCCAGGACGGGGTCGACGCCGCCCGGGTCGAGGTCGAAGGTCCAGCTGCGCTTGTCGTGCGTCGGGCCGGTGATGCCCTGGGAGATGACGCCCTCGAGCCCGAGCAGCCGCCGGACGATGATCGAGCGGTGCGCCCACGGGCACGCGCGCGCGGCGACCAGGCGGTAGCGGCCCGGCTCGACGGGGTAGCCGTCGCGCCCGTCGCGGGTGATGCGCGTCTCGATGTAGGCCGTGTCCCGCTGGAACCCCTGGCCCGCCGTGACGTAGGCGCCCTTCGTGCTCTGCGCGTCGGCCCCCGCCCCGTCGGCCCCCGTCCCGTCGGTGCCGCGATCGCTCGTCGTGGTGTCGCTGGTCGTCGTCATGGCTCGCCCTCCGCTCCGGCGGTCGCCGCTGCTGGACGACCCCGCCGTGGTGCTCTCGCGTTCAACCAGTATGCCCGTCCGGGGGGCGCCCGCGCTCAGCGTGACCCGAACGCCGAGGAGGGCAGGTCCTTCTCGTCCTCGACGACGGCGCGCAGCACGCGGTCGGCGACGGCCTGCGGCTCCAGCCCCGTGGGCAGCCTCGGCGCCTGCCCCGCCACGGGCCGGGTCGCGAGGCCCGTCTCCGTGTGCGGCGGGCGGACGTCGAGCACGCGCACCCGGTCGCGCCGCAGCTCCTTGGCCACGGCGGCGTCGAAGGCCGTGAGCGCCGCCTTCGCCGCCGAGTAGGCCGCCATCCCCGCCACCGGCTGCTCGGCGACGACGGCGCTGAGCATCACGGCGACGGAGCCGCCGCGCTCGGAGGCCGAGGCGCGTAGGTGGGGCAGGGCGGCGCGCAGCAGCCGCACGGGGGCCAGGTAGTGCAGCAGCAGGAGCTCGTCGACGAGGTCGTCGTCGACCTCCGCCGCCGGGCCGAAGGCCACGACGCCGGCCGCGTGCACGAGGACGTCGAGACCGCCGAGCGCGTCGACGGCCGCGCCGACGAGCTCCTCGGGCGCCCCCGGCTGCCGCAGGTCGGCGGGCAGGCGGGCCGCGGCGTCCACGTCCAGCGCCTCCAGGCGCCCCTCGTCGCGCCCCGAGAGGGCCACGGCGGCCCCCCGCTCCGCCATCCCCGCCGCGAGGAGGGAGCCGAGGCCCCCGCTCGCGCCCGTCACCAGCACGCGCGCGCCGTCCAGGTCGGTCATGCGCGCACGGTAGGCGGGGGCGCCGCGCTGGGCCCGTCGAGAGGGGCCCGTCGAGAGGGGCCCGTCGAGGTCCGGCGGCTCAGCCCCGGACGGACTCGTAGCGGGAGAGGGCGACCCGGCGCTCCTCGGCGTGGTCGACGACGCGCTCGGGGTAGCCCTCGGGCGTCCCTCCCGGGAGGGCCCACGGCTCGTGGACGGCGGCGCCCTCGACGTCGCGCAGCTCGGGCACCCAGCGCCGCACGTAGTCCCCGCGGGGGTCGAAGCGCTTGCCCTGCGTGACCGGGTTGAACACGCGGAAGTACGGCGAGGCGTCGGTCCCCGTGCCCGCGACCCACTGCCACCCGTGGTTGTTGGACGCCAGGTCGCCGTCCACGAGGTGGCGCAGGAAGAAGCGCGCGCCGCCCTGCCAGCGCTGGTGGAGGTCCTTGACGTAGAAGGACGCCACGAGCATCCGCATCCGGTTGTGCATCCATCCCTGCCCGAGCAGCTGGCGCATCGCGGCGTCGACGACCGGGTAGCCGGTGCGACCCTCCTCCCACGCGCGGACGCGGCGCCGGGCCTCCTCGCCGTCGTCGTGCTCCATGCCCGCGAGCTCGGGCTTGTAGGCCTCCCGCGCCGAGTCGGGCCGGTGCCACAGGACGTCGGCGTAGAAGTCGCGGAAGCACAGCTCGCGGACGTAGGCCTCGGCGCCCGGCCCGCCGCGGGCCGTCGCCTCCTGCACGAGCGTCCGGGGGTGCACGCACCCCAGGTGCAGGTAGGCGGACATGCGGCTCGTCGAGTCGAGGTCGGGGCGGTCGCGCTCGTCGGCGTAGCGCTCGAGCCGCTCGTCGCGGAACGCCTTCCACGCCGCCCTGGCGGCCTCCTCCCCGGGCACCGGCAGGTCGGCGTCGACGTCGGGCGCCGCCGGCAGGTCGTCGGGCCCGTCGAGGCGGGCCCACGTGAGCGCGCGGGGCGTCGGCGCCGGGTCGGGCACGCCGTGGGCGCGCCACGCCCGTGAGAAGGGCGTGAAGACCTGGAAGGGCGAGCCGTCGTCCTTCGTCACGAGCCCCGGCCCGACGGCGTAGGCGGTGCCGTCCTCGACGAGCGGCACCCCCTCGCCGTCGCCGCCCTCCCCGCCGGGCAGCCGGGACAGGGCCTCGCGCACGGCGTCGTCGCGGCGGCGCCCGTAGGGGCCGACGTCACGGGCCACGTGCACCGACGCGGCGCGGGCCTCGCGCACGACGGCGGGCACGACCTCGCGCGGGTCGCCCCGGCGGACGACGAGCGCCCCGCCCGTCGCCGCCCGCAGCGCCTCGAGGCAGCCGACGAGGAAGCGGCGGCGCGCGTCACCCGAGGGTTCCCAGACGGCCGGGTCCAGCACGAAGAGCGGCAGGACGCCGGCCTCGCCCCCGCGCTCGCGGGCCGCGAGCAGCGCGGGGTTGTCGCCGAGGCGCAGGTCGCGCCGGAACCACAGGACGGCGGGGGCGCTCACGCCCCGAGGGTGCGCGAGGGCCCCCGGGGCTGCCAGTCGGCGGCCCCGGGGGCCCTCGGCCGGGCTCGGCGCCCGGCGCTGCTCGGTGCTCGGTGCTCGCGAGGAGGCTCAGGCCTCGCGCTCGGCGCCGGGGGGCGAGGTGTCCTCGTCGAGGACGACGTCGAGCGCCTCGCGCACCGACTGGCGCGTCGCCAGGCGGACGGAGGCCGCCTGCTGCAGCTCGGCCGTGTCGGCCTCGGCGATGCGCTCGCGCTCCTTCTTCTCCGCCTCGAGGGCGAAGTCGCGCGCCTTGCGGATCCGGTCCCAGATGTCTGCGTCAGCCATGCGGCACAGCACAGCACGGCAGCCGCCCGCGCGCGCGACGGTGGCGGACGGGTGGCGTTACCCGACCGTGTCGTGACGAGGTGCGCGTCGAGGATGCGGGCGGGGGTGACCTGCACCACCCTCGTCGACGTGGGGAGACCCGCGACGGCCGGGGCGAGGTGGACGCACCGGCCGTGCACGACGCACGGAAGCGCGCCCATGGCCTACCTCGCTCTCCTCCTGCCCGTCCTCGTCCTGCCCGTCATGCTCGCGATGGCCGCGTTCGAGACGCGGTGCAGCGATCGCACGCCCCTCCTGCGCCGGCGACCCGCCGACGACGTCGCGGCCGAGCCGGCCGTCGCGCCCGCGCTCCCCGCGGGCGACCAGCGCTCCTAGCGCCGGCGGCCCCCGCAGCTCCTGGCGTCGTCGACCCGGG
>NZ_JABEMA010000121.1 GCF_013004605.1 Pseudokineococcus marinus | reverse complement strand
CGGGACGCGCTGCCCATCGGCGCGCAGGAGGCGGACGCGGTCGGGGCCGACGCGGGCGGCGCGTCGGCGCGCGGCGCCGAGCATGCTCGCGCTCGCGTCGAGCCCGAGCACGACGCCGCTGGGCCCCGCGGCGGCGAGGAGGGCCGGCAGGTCCGGCCCGGTGCCGCAGCCCACGACGAGGACCTTCGCCCCCGGTTCCACGTGGATCATCTCCACCGCGACCTCGCGGCCGGGGGCGTACAGCGGCTCGGCGGAGACGAGGTCGTACCAGCGGCCGAGGAGGGCGTAGCGCGCGCGCCCGGCGTCCGGTGAGGCCACGGGCGCCTCCTCGGGTCGTGCCGCTCGCTCGGCCGGCGCCTCCGCCGCCGTGGGTGAGGGGAGCGGGAGGCGGGCCCCAGCCTGCCGCCCGGCACCCGCGCCGTCACGACGAGCGCTCCGAGGGGTCGTCCGCGAGACTGACGTCCCGACTCGTGGACGCCCCCGTCGACCTCCCGTCGACGGGAGCGACGACGGCGCCGCGGCGCCCGGAGGGAGAGCGAGCGTGACGTCACCGTCCGTGCGCCCCGACGACCCGCGCGACGTGCCCCGGGGCGACCCCGACCCCGCCGCGCGGACGTGGCCGGCGGGCTCGCGGCTGGACGACGCCGACGCGGCGACCGCGTGGGACCTCCTCGTCGTCGGCGGCGGGACGGCGGGGCTCGTGGGCGCGCAGACGGCCGCGGCCCTGGGGGCCCGGGTGCTGCTCGTCGAGCGCGACCGCACGGGCGGGGAGTGCCTGTGGTCCGGCTGCGTGCCGTCCAAGGCGCTGCTCGCGGCCGCCGCCGCGGCCGCGGACGCACGCCGTGCGCACCGGCTGGGCGTGCGGGCCGAGGTCACCGTCGACTTCCCCGCCGTCATGGCGCACGTGCGCGCGGCGGTCGAGGAGATCCGGCCGGTCGACGCGCCCGAGGCCCTCGAGGCCGCCGGGGTCCGCGCCGTCCGGGGCACGGTGCTCTTCACCGGTGCCACCACCGCAGCGGTGGACGGCCGGGAGGTGCGGTTCGCGCGCGCCCTCCTGGCCACCGGCTCGCAGCCGGCGGTCCTCACCCTGCCCGGCGCCGACGGCGCCGCGCCCCTCGTCCCCGACGACGTGTGGGACCTCGACGAGCTCCCCGACCGCCTCGTCGTCGTCGGCGGCGGCACCACGGGGACCGAGACGGCGCAGGCCTTCGCGCGGCTCGGGTCGCGCGTCGTCCTCGTCGAGGCCGGCCCCCGCCTCCTGCCCGGCGAGGACGCCGACGCCGCGGCCGTCGTCGCCGACGCCCTCCGCGCCGACGGCGTCGACGTGCGCACCGGCGCCCGGGCCTCCTCGGTCCAGCCCGGCGCCGGCGGCGCGGGGTCGCTCGTCCTCGCGGACGGCGCCGAGGTCCCCTACGACCGCCTGCTGCTCGCCGGCCCGCGCCGTCCCCGGCTCGAGGGCCTCGGGCTGCGCGCGGCCGGCGTCGAGGTGGGCGACGACGGGCAGCTCGTCCTCGACGGGCTGCGGACGACCAGCCCGCGCGTCTGGGCCGCCGGCGACGTCACGGGCGAGGACACCTACACCCACACGGCGGGCGGGCGGGGGTCCGACGCCGCCGTGGCCGCGGTGCTCGGCCTGCCCCGGCGCCCCAGCCGCGTTGTCCCCCGCGTCACCTTCACCGACCCCGAGCTCGCCGCCGTCGGCGAGCCCACGACGGGCGCACGACCGGGACGGCGGGTGCTGCACCAGGCGCACGACCACGTCGACCGCGCCGTCGCCGAGGGCCGCACCGCGGGCTTCACGCGCCTCGTCGTCGACCGCCGCGGCCGGGTGCGCGGCGCCACCGTCGTCGGCCCCCGCGCCGGCGAGGTGCTCGCCGAGCTCACCGCCGCCGTCGTCGACGGGACGACGACCAGCGCCCTCGTCGCCCGCACCCACCCCTACCCGACCTACGGCGACGGGCCGTGGAACGCGGCGATCGCCGACTACCGGCGCTGGCTCGGCACCGCCCCGGTGCGGGCGGTGACGAGGGCGCTCGTCGCCGTCCGGCGGCGGTTGCCGGTGCGGGGCTGAGCCGGCCACCTACGTCCGCCGGGTCCGCACGTCTGGCCGTTGCGCACGTCCGGCTGGGTCCGCGGGCGGCGTCGCGCTCGCTCCGGCACTGGCTCGGCGCTCTGCGGCCGGGGAGCGCTGAGGTCCGGGCGCCGGCCTGACGTGCTCTCCGCGCGCACGGCTCCGCCCGCTCGTGCGCCGAGCGGGTCGTCGACCGCGACCCTCGCCCCGAGAGGTCCGCGCCTTCCGCCTGTCAGCCGCCCTGGGCCATGTCGACGAAGCGCGAGTAGTGGCCCTGGAAGGCGACGGTGATGGTGTCGGTCGGCCCGTTGCGGTGCTTGGCGACGATGAGGTCGGCCTCGCCGGCGCGCGGGGACTCGCGCTCGTAGGCGTCCTCGCGGTGCAGGAGGATCACCATGTCGGCGTCCTGCTCGATCGACCCCGACTCGCGCAGGTCGGACATGGCGGGCCGCTTGTCGGTGCGCTGCTCGGGTCCGCGGTTGAGCTGCGAGATGGCGATGACGGGGACCTCGAGCTCCTTGGCGAGCAGCTTGAGCGCGCGGGAGAACTCCGACACCTCCTGCTGGCGGCTCTCGACGCGCTTGCCGGAGCTCATGAGCTGCAGGTAGTCGATGACGACGAGCTTGAGCCCGTGCCGCTGCTTGAGCCGCCGGCACTTGGAGCGGATCTCCATGAGCGACATGTTGGGCGAGTCGTCGATGAACAACGGCGCCTCGCTGACCTTGCCCATGGTGCGGGCGAGGCGCGTCCAGTCCTCCTCGCGCATCGTGCCCTTGCGCATGTGCTGCAGCGAGACCGTCGCCTCGGCCGACAGCAGGCGCATGGTGATCTCGTTGCGGCTCATCTCGAGCGAGAAGACGACCGCGGGCAAGCCGTTCTTTATCGCAGCAGAACGCGCGATGTCTAATCCCACAGTCGATTTCCCGATCGCAGGCCTCGCGGCGATGACGATCATCTGGCCGGCGTGGAGGCCGTTGGTCAGCTGGTCGAGGTCCGCGAAGCCCGTCGGCACGCCGACCATGCCCTCGCCGCGGTGGCTCGAGGCCTCGATCTCGTCGATCGTGCCCTCGATGATGTCGGCGATGGGCAGGTAGTCCTCGCTGCTGCGCCGCTCGGTGACCTTGTAGACCTCCGCCTGCGCCGAGTCGACGATGCCGTCGACGTCGCCCCCGCCCGCGGCGTAGCCCATCTGCACGATGCGGGTGCCGGCCTCGACGAGGCGCCGCAGCACGGCGCGCTCGCGCACGATCTCGGCGTAGTAGCCGGCGTTGGCCGCCGTGGGGACCGAGGCGATGAGGGTGTGGAGGTAGGCGGCGCCGCCGACCCGGCCGAGGTCGCCCCGTCGGTTGAGCTCGGCGGCCACCGTGACGGCGTCCGCGGGCTCGCCGCGCCCGTAGAGGTCGGTGATCGCCTCGAAGACGCTCTCGTGGTTCGGCCGGTAGAAGTCGGTGCTGCGGAGCACCTCGACGACGTCGGCGATGGCGTCCTTGCTGAGCATCATGCCGCCGAGGACGCTCTGCTCCGCGGCGACGTCCTGCGGCGGGGTGCGCCCCAGGTCCTCCGACGGCGGACCGGACGCCTCGAACCTGTCGACCTCCGCCAGGCTCACGCGCCCACCCGCCCTCTCCGACCTCGGCGCCCGTCGCCGACCGTCTCCGGCACCGGGCTGCGCGGGCCTCCGGGAGGTCCGCCCGCCGGACGCTAGGGGCGGCCACCGACAGCCGTCGAACCGCGCACGCACACCCCCTGTGCACAGCGCTGTGCACTCCTGTGGACGACACCGGCGCGCCGTCCACAGGCCGTGGACAGAGCTGTGGACGGTCGCGCGCGGCCACGGCGGCGCACGTCCCGTGACCAGCACCGACGTCGTGCACCGGGTGTGGACGCTCCCGGGCCGCCGCCAGGTGGTGAGGTGTCCACCTGCCGGACACCCTCGGTCCACGCGCCCGGGGGTGACGCGCTGGTGGCGCGGTCGGGGCGCGGTCCCGACCGTCAGGCGACCGGCCGGAGGAGGGCCTCGACGTCGGCCCGCAGCACCGCGTGCGCGGTCGCCACGTCGGGCACCGTCCCGCTGAGCAGGCCCAGGGCCAGGCCGTCGGCGCGGGTGAGGAGCGCCGTCACGGCGGTCGCCGCGCGCCCCGCGTCGAGGGCCCCCTCGTCCACGAGGCGGTCCACCCACGCGCGGACACGCTCCGCCGTCGCCTGCACGCCGCCCTCGAGCAGGGCCCGGCCCAGCGGCGTGGCGCGGGGGCCGACGGCGTCGGTGAGCAGAGCCGCCCACGGCTCGAGCAGGTGGAGCTGCGCGTCGTCCGCCGGGAGGAGCTGGGCGACGCACTCGGCGAGGCGGTCCGCGGCCGGCACGTCCCGGTCCGCGATGCGCCGGTCCTCGAGGTGGGGGTCCACGGCCCGCCGGGCCACCGCGACGACGAGGTCCTCCTGGCGCGGGAACCAGTAGCGCAGCGTGCTGGCGCCCAGGCCCGCGCGCTGGGCGACGGCGCGCACGGACACGGCCGCGTAGCCGGCCTCGGCGACGAGGTCCTCGGCGGCGCGCAGCAGCTGCTCGCGGCGGTCGACGGCGCTGCGCACGCCGGCCGGTCCGCCGCCGGCCGGGTCCGCGGCGAGGGGTCCTCCGACGACCCACCCCCCGGTGGCCGCGTCGTCCGCGCCCCGGGCGCCGTCCACCGTCAGCCCTCGACGGCGTAGAGGCCCGCCGTCGCCAGCCCGCCGAAGGCGAGGCCCCAGAGCACGATGGACACGACCTGCCACAGCACCACCTGGCGCCGGTCGGCGCCGAAGGCGACGAGGGCGCCCGAGGTGATCTGGCTGGGCAGCACCGTCTGCCCGAGCAGGCTCACGCCGGGCACCCCGAAGCGGTCGAACCGGCGGCGCAGCTTCTCCGTGCGCGGCGACGGCGGGCGCGGCTCCCTCCGCGAGCGCAGGCGCCGGCGCACCGCGTCCCCGGCGGTGACGACGAGCACCATGCTGAGGACGTTGCCCGCCACCGCCGCCACCAGGACGATGGCGAAGGGGACGCCGACGACGACCCCCACCGCTGTCGCGCCGTAGCTCTCGACGAAGGGGATCGCCCCTCCGACGAGCAGCACCACCCACTGCCACACCGCGTCGGTGGCCTCCACCCGCGCCTGGATCCCCTCGAGCCCCATGTCGTCCTCCTCGTCTGCGTCCTGCGGTCGTGGCACACCGTACTAGAGATTGGCACAGCGTGCCAGAGGGTGGACCGTCAACGGCTGCGACCATCTCGCCCGTGCCGCGACTGCCCTCCGCCCTCCGGCCGCGACCGCTCGACCGGGAGGTCGCGCGCCTCGCCGTCCCGGCCTTCGCGGCGCTCGTCGCCGAGCCGCTCTTCCTCCTGGCGGACTCGGCGGTCGTCGGCTCGCTCGGCGTCGTCCCGCTCGCCGGCCTCGGCGCCGCCGGGACGGTCCTGACGACGGCCGTGGGCGTCTTCGTCTTCCTCGCCTACGCCACGACGGCCGCGGTGGCGCGCCGCCTCGGGGCGGACGACCTCCCCGCCGCGCTGCGCCAGGGCGTGGACGGCATGTGGCTGGCCCTCGTGCTCGGCGTCGTCACGGCCGCCGCGGCGTGGCCGCTGGCCCGGGACCTCGCCCTGGCGGTGGGGACGAGCCCCGAGGTCGCCGACGCCGCCGCGACGTACCTGCGCGCCTCGCTGCCGGGCCTGCCGGCCATGCTCGTCGTCCTGGCCGCCACCGGGGTGCTGCGGGGGCTGCAGGACACGCGGACGCCGCTCGTGGTCGCCGTCAGCGGGGCGCTCGTCAACGTGCCGCTCAACGTCGTCCTCGTCCTCGGGCCCGGGCCCTTTCCCGCCCTCGGCATCGCCGGCAGCGGCCTGGGGACGGCGGCGGCCCAGCTCGGCATGGCCGCGGCCCTCGTGGTCGTCGTCGTCCGCGGCGCGCGGCGCCACGGCGTCCCCCTCGCTCCGGGGGGTGCGGGCGTGCTCCGCTCGGCGCGCGACGGCGTCCCGCTGCTCGCCCGGACGCTCACGCTGCGCGCCACCCTCCTGCTCACGACCGCGGCGGCCGCCCGCTCCGGCGACACGGCGCTGGCGGCCCACCAGGTCGTCGTGACGATCTGGTCGGCCCTGGCGCTGGGCCTCGACGCCCTCGCCATCGCCGGGCAGGCGATCACCGGGCGCACGCTCGGGGCCGGGGACGTCGGCGCGACCCGCGACGTCCTGCGGCGCCTCGTCGGCTGGGGCGCGGTCCTCGGCGTCCTCAGCGGCGTCGTCGTCCTCGCCGGGCGCGACCTCGTGGCCCCCCTCTTCTCGCCGGACGACGGCGTCCGGACAGCGATCGCCGCGGCGCTCGTCGTCGTCGCCCTGGCCCAGCCGCTGGCGGCGTACGTCTTCGTCCTCGACGGCGTCCTCATCGGGGCCGGCGACGGGCGCTACCTCGCGCTCGCCGGGCTCGTGGGCCTCGTCGCCTACGCGCCGCTCGTCGTCGCCGTCGTCACGTGGGCGCCGCCGGGCGCGGCCGGCCTCGTCTGGCTCTGGGTCGCCTTCGCCGGCGGCTTCATGGCCGTCCGCGGCCTCACGCTCTGGTACCGCGCCCGCGGCGACGCCTGGGCCGTGACGGGCGCCGTCCGCTGAGGGCCCCCGCCCCGCGGAGAGGGGCTACGAAGTCCGCCCATCGGGCCTCGGACGACGGAGGAAGGCTACGAACTCCGCCCACCGGGCCTCGGACGACGGAGGAAGGCTACGAACTCCGCCCACCGGGCCTCGGACGACGGAGGAAGGCTACGAACTCCGCCCACCCGGGCGCTGGCCGTGGGAGATGGAACACGACGTCCGCCCGCCAGTTGCGCGCCGGGGCCGCGGGACGACGACGGCCCCCTCGCCGCGGGGGCGAGAGGGCCGTCGTCGGTGGTGCTGGTGCGGCGCGTCAGGCCGAGGGGACGACCTCGACGTCGACGCTGGCCTGCACGTCCGGGTGTAGCCGGACGGTGACCGTGTAGCTGCCGAGGGACTTGATCGGCTGGCCGATCTCGACCTTGCGGCGGTCGACGTCCTTGCCGGTGGCGGCGCGGACGGCCTCGGCCACGTCGGCCGGGGTGATGGCGCCGAACAGGCGACCGCCCTGGCCCGCGTTGGCGGACAGGCGCACGGGCTGCTCCTGCAGGGTGGCGCGCACGCTCTGCGCCTCCTCGACCGACGCGATCTCGCGGGCGCGGCGCGCACGGCGGATGTCGTCGACCTGCTTCTGGCCGCCCTTGGTCCACGGCGTCGCCAGGCTGCGCGGGAGCAGGTAGTTGCGCCCGTAGCCGTCCTTGACCTGGACGACCTCGCCGGGCTCGCCGAGGCCGGAGACCTCCTGCGTCAGGATGAGCTTCATCTCGTGCCCCTTCCTCAGCGCGCGGAGCTGCTGTAGGGCAGCAGCGCCATCTCGCGGGCGTTCTTGATCGCCTTGGCCACCTGGCGCTGCTGCTGGACGGAGACGCCCGTCACCCGGCGGGCGCGGATCTTGCCCCGGTCGGAGATGAACTTCCGCAGCAGCGCGGTGTCCTTGTAGTCGACGTAGCTGATCTTCGCCGCCTTGAGCGGGTTCGACTTCTTCTTCGGCTTGCGGAGAGCCGGCTTGGCCATCGTGGAGCTCCTCGTCTGGAGCCCGGGTCCTGCCGAGGGCCCGGGATGGGGGTGGGGAGGGCCGACGGGACCGGATGGTCCCGAGGGCCTGCGGCGGCGCGTGCGCGCCGCCGCGGGGAGCGGCACCGGCGGGGCCGGTGCCGCGCGCGACCGAGGTCGTCGGTCGCGGACGTCGGGCTAGAAGGGCGGCTCGTCGCTCTGGCCGCCGCCCCAGCCGCCGCCGGAGGGCTGCTGCCCGCCGCCGGAGGACGGGCCGGTGGCCCACGGGTCGTCCTGGCCGTAGCCGCCGCCGGACTGCTGTCCGCCGCCGCCCTGCTGCTGGCCGCCGCCGTAGCCGCCGCCCTGCTGGCCGCCGCCGCCGAAACCGCCACCGCCGCCGCCACCGCGCTGCGTGCGCTGGGCCTTGGCCGTGGCGTAGCGCAGCGACGGGCCGACCTCGTCGGCCTGCAGCTCGTTGACGGTGCGGTTCTCGCCCTCCTTGGTCTGGAAGGACCGGGAGACGAGGCGGCCGGTGACGATGACGCGCTGGCCCTTGCCGAGCGACTCGGCGACGTTCTCCGCCGCCTCGCGCCAGATCGAGCAGCGCATGAACAGCGTCTCGCCGTCCTTCCACTCGTTGCTCTGGCGGTCGAACTGCCGGGGCGTGGAGGCGACGGTGAAGTTGGCCACGGCCGCCCCCGAGGGGGTGAAGCGCAGCTCGGGGTCGGCGGTCAGGTTCCCGACCAGGGTGATCTGGGTCTCGCCTGCCATGGCTCCTCCTCGCGGGATGGACGGTGCCCGGGTGGGCGCGGACCGCCGGGGGGCGGGCCGCTCGGTCGCCCGACGCTAGGCGGGAGGGGTGACGACGCGCAGGCGCCGTGCACACCCCCGCCCGGCCGGGCGGCGAGGGGTCAGTGGAGCTCGGGGCGGACGAGCTTGGTCCGCAGGACCGACTCGTTGAGGTTGAGCTGGCGGTCCAGCTCCTTGGCCACGTCGGGCTCGGCCTTCATGTCGACGACCGCGTAGATGCCCTCGGCCTTCTTGCCGATCTCGTAGGCCAGCCGGCGCTTGCCCCAGATGTCGACCTTGTCGATCGAGCCGCCGCCTCGGCGGACGACGTCGAGGAACTTGTCGAGCGACGGGGCGACGGTGCGCTCCTCGAGCTCGGCGTCCAGGATGATCATCATCTCGTAGTGACGCATGCGAGTACCCCACCTCCTGTGGTCTTCGCGGCCACGGTCTCTCCGTGGCAGGAGGGTGTCTGCGTCGCGGACCCGGGCCTCCCGCGCTCAGGGCGCACGGGTGCCGCGGGGCCGGTCGGGCACCAGGGTAGCGGCCCGGCGGAGGGGCTCCGGCCGCCGCCTCAGGCGGGGTCGCCCGGCGCCGCGCCCGCGAGCGCG
>NZ_JABEMA010000120.1 GCF_013004605.1 Pseudokineococcus marinus | reverse complement strand
GTCCCGCTCGGGTCAGGCCGGCAGGGCCGCGTCCTCCTCGACGCCCTCGGCCGCCGCGACGAGCCGCGCGTAGGCGCCGCCCGCGGCGAGCAGCTGCGCCGGCGGCCCCTGCTCGACGACGCGCCCGCCGTCGAGGACGGCGACGACGTCGGCGCCGCGGACCGTCGAGAGGCGGTGGGCGATGGTGATCGTCGTGCGGCCGCGGCTCGCCTCGTCGAGCGCCGCCTGGACGGCGCGCTCCGTGCGCACGTCGAGGGCGCTCGTCGCCTCGTCGAGGACGAGCACGCGCGGGTCGCGCAGCAGGGTGCGGGCGATGGCGAGGCGCTGGCGCTCGCCGCCGGAGAACCGGTGCCCGCGGGCGCCGACGAGCGTGTCGTAGCCGTCGGGCAGCCCGGCGAGCAGGTCGTGCACCTGGGCGCGCCGCGCGGCGTCCTCGACCTCGGCGTCGCTGGCGCCGGGGCGGGCGCGGCGCAGGTTCTCCCGGACGCTCGTGTGGAGGAGGTAGGTCTCCTGCGAGACGACGCCGACGACCTCCGAGAGGGTGGCGAGGCGCAGGTCGCGCACGTCGACGCCGTCGAGCAGCACGCGGCCCTCGGTCGGGTCCTGCAGGCGCGGCACGAGGGAGGCGAGCGTCGACTTGCCCGACCCGGTGGCGCCCACCAGCGCGAGCGAGCCGCCCGCGGGCACGACGAGGTCGACGCCGTGCAGGGCCGGGGCGGCGCCGGGGCTCCCGTCGGCGGCGGGGTAGGTGAGGCCGACGCCCTCGAGGCGCACCTCGCCGCGGACGGTCGCCGGGTCGAGCTCGACGGGGCGCTCGGGGTCGTCGACGTCGACGGGCAGGTCGAGGTACTCGAAGATCCGGCTGAAGAGGGCCATCGACGAGGTGACCTGGACGCCGACGTCGAGCAGGCCCAGCAGGGGGCGGAAGAGCGCGCCCTGCAGGCCGGTGAAGGCGACGAGCGTGCCGATGGTCATGCCGCCCGACGTCGCCGGCAGGCCCGCCGCGAGGTAGACGGCGGCGGGCACCGCGGCGAAGACGACGGACATCGTGGCCCAGCGCCACCGCCCGGCGAGCTGGCTGCGCACCTCGAGGCCGACGAGGTCCTCCGACGTCGCCCGGAAGAGCGCGCTCTGGCCCTCGCCCGTGCCGAGCGTGCGGCTGAGGGTGGCGCCGCTGACGGACAGCCCCTCCTCCACCTGGGTCTGCAGGTCGGCGAGCCGGCGCTGCCGGGCGGCGGTCACCGACCGCCGCATGAGGGCCACCTGCCGCGTGAGCCACACCGACGGCGGCACGACGACGAGGGACAGCAGCGACAGGCGCCACGAGAGCACGGCCATGGCCACGGCGGTGCCGACGACCGCCGTGACGTTGGCGGCCAGCGACGTCGCCGTCGAGGTGACGACGGACTGCATGCCGCCGATGTCGTTGGTGAGCCGCGACTGCACCTCCCCGCCGCGGGTGCGGGTGAAGAAGCCGAGCGACTGGCGCTGCAGGTGCGCGAAGACGCCGGTGCGCAGCTCGTGCATGACCGCCTGGCCCACGGTCGTCGACAGCCACGTCTGCCCGACGCCGAGGAGGGCGGTGACGACGGCGACGCCGACCATGCCCGCCACCGCCCAGCCGAGCAGGCGGAGGTCCTGCTGCGGGAGCGCGTCGTCGATGACGGTCCGCACGAGGAACGGCGTCGCGAGCGCCACCGCGGACGAGGTGACGATGAGCGCGACGACGACGGCGACCTGCCACCGGTGCGCGGCGAAGAGGCCGGCGACGCGGCGCAGGGAGACGGGGGAGCGCTCGAGCTGGGCGCGGTCGGCCGGGTCGACGCGGCGGGCGCCGCGGCCGCCGCCGGTGCCCGTGCCGCCGTCCGGACGGGGTGGGGCGTCGGCCGGCCGGGTGCGGGGGGAGGGGATCGACGTGGTGGCACGTCCTCTCGGTCGTCGGTGCGCCCTCCCGAGGGGGGCGATGTGTGGCCATGTCGCCCCCGGGCGCGGGCTCGGCGGGGCGATGTGTGGCCATGTCGCCCCGGTGGGGCCACGTGTGGCCATGTCGCCCTGCCGGAGAGCGGGTCGAGGGCCGCATGGCCACACGTCGCCCTCGCGGTGGGGTGGAGGAGGGCGACATGGCCACACGTCGCCCCCCTCGAGTGATGCGGAGGCTACCTCACGATGAGGTGAAGCCAGCGGGCCGCTCTAGCATTCCCGTCGTGACGGACGACGCCGCGCGGCCCTCGCCCCCGGCGAGCGCCCCGCCGGAGCAGCAGCCCGAGCTCCCCGAGCTGCTCATGCGGGCGGCGCGGACCCTGCGGCGCCGCTGGGTCGCCGTCCTCGAGCCGCACGGCCTCTCCCCGCACCAGGCGCGGGCGCTGCGCGCCGTCGTCGCCGCCGACGGCCTGCGGGTGTCCGACCTGGCCGCGGCCCTGCGCATCGCCCCGCGCTCGGCCACCGAGGTGGCGGACGGGCTGCAGACGGCGGGCCTCGTCGTCCGGGCCGCCGACCCGGCCGACCGGCGCGCCGTCGTCCTGCGCGCCACCGACGCCGGGCACGACCTCGCCGCCAAGGTCGAGCGGGCGCGGGCGGAGGACGCCGAGGCGCTCGTCGCGCGGCTGGACGCCGCGGACCGCGCCGAGCTGGCGCGCCTGCTGCGCCTCGTCGCCGACGACCAGCCCGAGCGGGCGGGTGGCTGCACGACGACGGCGTAGAGGCCGTCCTCGTGCTGCCACCTCGCCGGCGGCACCGGGACGGCGCCCCGGGGTGGGGGCTCAGTCCTCGTCGCGGTCCGCGGGCGGGTGCACGCGGTACGTCGTCTGGACCATGCCGCCGCCGAGCACCGCGGTGCGCAGGTGCTGGAGGTCGACGTCGCCCGGCAGCGGGCCGAAGAGCGTCTCGCCGCTGCCGATGAGGACGGGCACCGTCGAGAGGGTCATCTCCCGGACGACGCCCGCCGCGAGGCACGACTGGACGGCGCGGCCGCCGTCGACGTAGACGCGGCGGTGGCCGTCGCGGGCCAGGGCGGCCAGGGCGTCCTCGAGGTCGCCGTGGACGGTGACGCGCTCGTCCTCGCCGCGGGCCATCGACGAGCTGAGCACGTGGACGGGCCGGTCCTGGTAGGGCCAGCTGTCGAAGCCCGCGATGACCTCGTAGGTGCTGCGGCCCATGAGGACGGCGTCGACGCTGGCCACGAAGTCGCGGAAGCCCGCGTCCCCGGCGGCCTCCCCGCGGCTCGTGAGCCACTCGAGGTCGCCGTCGAGGCGCGCGATGAAGCCGTCGACCGACAGCCCGATGTACACGCACCCCTCGACGCCCGTCGTCCCCGTCGCGCCCGCCGCGTCCGTCCCCGCCGCCTCCGTGCTCACGGGCGGGAGTCTGCCCGGCGGCGCCGACGACGGCCCGGCGGCGCGCGGGGGCGGCTCGCGGCAGGGTGGCCGGCAGCGCCCGGCGCGGCGCCGCTCGCCCCCACCCCGAGGAGACGCCCCCGTGGACCTGCCCGACGACCTGCTCGACCTGCTCCGCCGCCCCAGCCCCTGCTACGTGACGACGCTCATGCCCGACGGGTCCCCGCAGACGACGCAGACGTGGGTGGACACCGACGGCGACCACGTCCTCGTCAACACCGTGGTCGGGTACCAGAAGACGCGGAACGTCGAGCGCGACCCGCGGGTCAGCGTGGCCGTGGCCGACCCCGAGAACCCCTTCCGGTACGTGGCCGTGCGCGGGCGGGTCGTGCGGACGACGACCGACGGCGCCGCCGAGCACATCGAGGCGCTCGCGCAGCGGTACACCGGGCGCCCCTACGCCTGGTACGGCGGCCGCGACCAGCAGCGCGTCGTCCTCGTGGTCGAGGCCGACCGCGTGCACCGCATGGGCTGAGCCGCCTCCCGTCGAGCGCTCGACGCCGCGCCCGCGGCCCCTCGTGCGAGGGACCGCGGGCGCGGGTGCGGCTGGCGGGGTGAGCGGGCGGGAGGTGCCGCCGTCACGAGGAGGGCTGGGTCACCGGGAGGGCTGGGTCACCGGGACGGCTGGGTCACCAGGACGGCTGGGGCTCCCAGGTGCCGGTCGACCACGAGCGGCGCGAGAAGCTGTCCGCGGACCAGGAGCGGCGCGAGAAGTCGTCGCTGGACCACGAGCGCCGCGAGAAGTCGTCCGTCGACCAGGACCGGCGCGACCAGTCGGCGCCCGACCAGCTGCGGCGGGTCCAGTCGGCCGACGCCCACGTGGTGCCGAGCCAGGAGGTGCCCTCCCAGCCGTCGCCGGTCCACGTGGAGCCGCGCCAGGTGCCGCCGTCCCAGGCGGTGCCGGCCGAGGAGGCCTGCGCCCAGGCCGCGGCGTCCCACGGCTCGCCGAAGACGTCCTGCTCGCCGGTGAGGACGACGCCGTCGTCGGGGTCGACGACGTGGCTGCCCGCGCGGGCGGCGTCGAGGGTGCCGAGGCCGGTGGACGGCGCGAAGGACTGCTGCACCGCCGGGCCGACGTCGCCGGCGGCGACGAGCGCGTAGGCGCCGTCGACGTCGAGCTCGCCCGCGCCCTGCGTCGGGTCGTCGCTGCCCGGGAGCCGGTCGGCGCTGCGCACGAGCGCGTTCTTCACCTGGTCGGGCGTCAGCGTCGGGTCCGCCTGCAGGAGGAGCGCGGCCGCGCCCGAGACGACGGCCGCCGACTGCGACGTGCCCGTCCCGCGGAAGAGCCGCCCGCTCGCGTCGCCGGTGACGAGGCCCTCGGGGTGCTGGACGTCGGCGAGCGACCCCGGCACGCGGAGGCTGACGACGGACTTGCCCGGCGCCAGGAGGTCGGGCCGGCGCTCGTCGGTCCCGTCGTTCGTCCACGAGCCCACGGTCGTGGCCCCGGGGTCGCTCGAGCCGTGGTGGTCGCTGGACCCGACGGCGAGGACGAACGGGTCGACGGCGGGCATGGTCAGCCGGGTGGCGCCGTCCTCGCCGTCGTTTCCGGCCGCCGCCACGACGACGATCCCGGCGCGCCAGGCGTTCTCGACGGCGTGCGCCAGCGGGTCGAGGGTCGAGGGCTGCACCGAGTCGAGGCCGTAGGAGAGGTTGAGGACGCGGACGTCGTGGTCGGCGCGGTGGGCGACGACCCAGTCGATCGCGGCGATGACCTGCGTGACGTCGGCCCCGCCGTCGGCCGCGCCCACCTTGAGGGAGACGAGCGTCGCGCCGGGCGCCATGCCCACGAAGCGCCGCGGGTCGGCCTCGCCGCCGGGGACGACGGCGCTGTCGCGGCCGGCGATGATGCCGGCCATGTGCGTCCCGTGGCCGTAGCCGTCGACGTAGCGCGTGCCCTCGGCCTGGGACTCGAAGGAGAGGTCGGGCCCGTGGACGAGCTTGCCGGGCGCGCTCACGCCCTCGACGGGCGCGACGCCGGTGTCGAGCAGGGCCACGCCGACGCCGGCGCCCGTGAGGTGCGCGGACGGGTCGCGCGGGTCGACCTGCGCCCACACCTGCTGGGCGCCCGTGCGGCGGGTGATGGACACCATCGACCCGAGGTCGGCGCCTGCGACCCAGGCGCCGGTGCGGCTCGCGTCCTCGTCCTCGCGGGTGTCGTCGTCGCCCCACTGGTCCTCCGACCAGCCGGCGCCCGCGGCGGGTGCCGCGGGCGGTCCGGGAGGGCGCGGGTCGCGCCCGGTGGTCGGCTCGGGAGAGCCGTGGGGCGCCTCAGGCGGCGCGGCCGCCCTGCTTCTCGAGCTGCGGGTCGCGCTCGGCCTCCGGCTCGTCGGACTCGCTGCGGCCGGCCTGCGGCACGCGGCGGGGCTCGCCGACGATGACGTTCTGCATGCCGGAGCGGGAGACGTAGTGCGAGGCGATGTTCGTCAGCGCCGCGAGCCGGTTGCGGAAGGAGTGCAGCAGCGTGATGTGCAGCCCCATCCACATGAGCCAGCCGATGGCGCCCGTGAACTTGCCCTTGAAGGGCCACTTGATGTCGGCGACGGCGCTGTAGCGGCCGACGATCGCCATCGTGCCCTTGTCGCTGTAGGAGAAGGCCTCGGTCGGCTGGCCGGCGAGGAGCTTCTTGACGTTGGCGGCGGCGTGCTTGCCCGTCTGGATGGCGGGCTGCGCCAGCTGCGGCAGGGGCGCGCCGTCGACCGCGCCGACGTCGCCGACGGCGAAGACGGCGTCGCTGCCCTGGATGCGCAGGTCGGGGTCGGTCTGCAGCCGGCCGCCGCGGCCCTGGGGGAAGCCCCACTCCGACAGCGCCTTCGGCGCGGAGACGCCCGACGTCCAGATGGTGAGGGCCGAGGGGATCTCCTCGCCGCCCTTGAGCAGGACGGCGTCCTCGCGGACCTCGGCGACGGCCGAGCCGAGCCGCAGCTCGACGCCGCGCTGCTCGAGCGAGCGGCGGGCGTACTGGCGCAGCGAGTCGTCGAAGGGAGCCAGGACGAAGTCGAGCATCTCGATGCAGACGACCCGCACGCGCGAGGGGTCGAGCTCGGGGTAGTTCTCCGCCACGTAGGTGTTGCGCAGCTCGGCGATGGCACCGGCCATCTCGGTGCCCGTGGCGCCGCCGCCGACGACGACGATGCACGGCGGCTCCCCGCCGGTGTGCTTCGCGGCCGACTCGAACGCCGTCATGAGGCGGTCGCGCACCTCGACGGCGCCGTTGCGCGTGTACATCGTCAGCGTGTGCTCCTCGGCGCCCGGGATGCCGAAGTAGTTCGCCGCGATGCCGCTGGAGACGATGAGGTAGTCGTAGGCGACGTCGTCGCCGCCCTCCATGCGCAGGACCTTGTTCTCGGCGTCGACGCCGGTGGCGGTGCCCTGGCGGAAGCCGACGCGACGGCGACCGCCGGTGAAGGTGCGCAGCGAGTAGGTGACGTCACCGGGGTTGAGCCCGCCGGTGGAGACCTGGAAGAGCAGCGGCTGGAACGTGTTGTAGGCGTTCTTGTCGACGAGGAGGACGTCGGCGTCGACACCGTCGAGCTCGCGGACGGCCGACAGGCCGGCGAACCCGGCGCCGAGCACGACGACCTTCGGTCGGCCGGTGGTGCGGCCCTGGGGTCGACCCGTGGTGGCGGTGGTGGACAAGAGGACTCCTCAGGGCGCTCTGGCGGACTCGTGCTGGGGCTCTGGCGGTCCCCAGCGTAGGGACAGCGGGTGACCTGCGTCTCGTCAGGGTCGCCGCGCTCGCCCCGACCTGCCCGGTGCGCCCTCCCGCGCGGGGGCGCAGACGGGGACGAGGCCTCGGGGACGGCGGGCGGTCGGGTGCCGGGGGCACCTACCCTCTGCGCGGGGGACGCCCCTCCCGCCGACCGCCCGCGAGGACCGCCATGAGCCGCTCGAGCCCCGCCACCGCCCCCGCCGGGGGAGACCCCGCGCCGACCGCGCAGCAGCGCCGGCAGCGGGCCGCCGCCGCGGACGAGCGCCGCCGGCAGCGCGCCGCCGCGAGCGCGCCGGCCGGCGAGGACGGTGGCTTCTCCCACCGCCAGGTCCTCACCGTCCTCGGCGGGCTCATGCTCGGGATGTTCCTCGCCGCGCTCGACCAGACGGTCGTCTCCACGGCCATCCGCACCATCGCGGACGACCTGCAGGGCTACGACCTCCAGGCCTGGGCCACCACGGCCTTCCTCATCACCTCGACGATCTCGACGCCGCTCTACGGCAAGCTCTCCGACATCTACGGCCGCCGGCCGTTCTACCTCGGGGCCATCGCCGTCTTCGTCCTCGGCTCGGCGCTGTGCGGCGTCTCGACGTCGATGTACGAGCTGGCCGCCTGGCGGGCCGTGCAGGGCGTCGGCGCCGGCGGCCTCATGTCGCTGGCGCTGGCGATCATCGCCGACCTGGTGCCGCCGCGGGAGCGCTCGCGCTACCAGGGCTACTTCATGGCCGTCTTCGGCACCTCGAGCGTCCTCGGGCCGGTGATCGGCGGCTTCTTCGCCGGCCGCGCCGACATCCTCGGCCTCGACGGCTGGCGGTGGATCTTCTGGGTCAACGTGCCGCTCGGGCTGCTGGCCGTCGCCGTCGTCGTCCGGGTCCTGCACCTGCCGCACGAGCGCCGCGAGCACCGCATCGACGTGGCGGGCGCCCTCTCGCTCGTCCTCTTCCTCGTCCCGCTGCTCGTCGTCGCCGAGCAGGGCCGCACCTGGGGATGGGGCAGCGGGGGCGCGCTGGTCGCCTACGCCCTCGGCGCCGTCGGCCTCGTGGCCTTCGTGCTGGCCGAGCGGCGCATCGGGGACGACGCGCTGCTGCCGCTGGCGCTCTTCACCAACCGCACCTTCCTCGTCGGCGGGCTCGGCAGCGTCGTCGTCGGCATGGGCATGTTCGGCGGGCTGCTGCTCCTGCCGCAGTACCTGCAGATCGTCGGCGGCAGCACGCCCACCGAGGCCGGGCTGCAGATGGTGCCGCTCGTGCTCGGGATCATGACCGGCGCGCTGTCCTCCGGCATCGCCATCTCCCGCACCGGTCGCTACAAGGTCTTCCCGGTGACGGGTGCCGTCCTGCTCACCGTCGCCCTGCTCTCGCTCTCGCAGGTCGTCGGTGCCGACACGCCCTACTGGCAGCTCGTGCCCTTCATGGTGCTGACGGGCCTCGGCCTCGGCTTCAACTTCCAGCCGGTCGTGCTGGCGGTGCAGAACGCCGCGGGGCCGCGCCAGACGGGCGTCGCGACGTCGTCCGTCACCTTCTTCCGCCAGATGGGCGGCACGCTCGGCACCGCCGTCTTCCTCTCGGTGCTGTTCACCCGGTTGCCGGGCGACATCCGCAGCTCGGTGCAGGAGGCCGCCGCGGCCGACCCGCAGCTCGCGTCGCGGCTGCAGCAGGTGCCGACGGGGCAGGGTGCGCTCTCCGACACGTCCTTCATCCAGCAGCTGCCCGACGCCGTCGCGGCGCCGTTCCGCGCCGGGTTCTCGACGTCCATCGACGCCGTCCTCCTCATCGCGGCGTGCGTCGTGGCCGTCGGGGTCGTCGTCATGGCCTTCCTGCCGCAGGTGGAGCTGCGCTCGCAGTCGGGCCTGCAGGCGCGCGCCGCCGACGGCGGGGCCGGCGCGGGCGCAGGCCCTGGAGCAGGTGCGGGCGCGCGGCCGGAGGCGAGCGCGCCGGACGACCGGGACGCCGGCGCCGACACCGCCCTCTCGGGCGCTGCCGCGCT
>NZ_JABEMA010000012.1 GCF_013004605.1 Pseudokineococcus marinus | reverse complement strand
GCGCTCGAGAGCGGCGAGGTCGACCTCGTGGCCAACGCGCTGCCGCCCTCGCAGGTCGAGCGGCTGCGGTCCGCGGACGGCATCGAGGTCGCCGAGGTGCCCGGGCTGGGCTACGCCCACCTCGTCTACAACATGGACGAGCCCCGGCTCGCGCAGGTCGACGTGCGCCGGGCGCTGGCCGCCGCCGTCGACTACGACACGATCCGCGAGGTCGTCCTGCAGGGGCAGGCCGTGTCGGCGGGCAGCAACCCGCTCATCCCGGTGCTCTCGCGGTTCGCCCCCGAGGACGCCGAGGAGTACGCCTTCGACCCGCAGGCGGCGCGCGACCTCATGGCGTCCGCCGGGGTCGACGACCCGTCCTTCCGGCTGCTCTACAACCTCACCGACCCGGTGATGGCGCAGGCGGCCCAGCTCATGGAGGAGCAGGCGGCGGAGGCCGGCATCACGCTCGAGCTCGACGGGCGCGAGCGCAACGCCTACCTCGCCGCGACGGACGCGGGCGACTACGACGTCTACCTCGGCAACTTCGCGATCATGGACGACCCGGTGACGAACTTCCGGCTGTCGTACCTGCCGGGCGGGGTCATCAACTACACCCACGTCGACGACCCGGAGCTGACGGCCCTCGTCGAGGAGGCGGGGCGCCAGCTCGAGGTCGCCGATCAGGTGCCCGTGATGCAGGAGGCCGCGGAGATCGTCAAGGACCAGGTGTACGACAACATCCTGTACACGCAGAACCTCTACATCGCCCACAGCGACGAGTGGTCCGGGTTCGTGGTCCAGCCCAGCGAGCTCCTGTCGGTCGTCAACCCCGTGTCGCTGGCGAACGCCACGACCGCCGGCTGAGGGGACCCGCCGTGCCCGCGCTCGCCTCCTTCACCCTCCGACGGCTCGCCCGGGGGCTCGTCACGGTCTGGTTCGCCGTCACCGTGACCTTCCTCCTCCTGCGCCTGCTGCCCGGGGACCCGGCCCTCGCCATCGCGAGCCCGACGATGACGGAGGAGACGCGGGCGGCCGTGCTCGAGCGGTACGGCCTGGCGGACCCCCTGCTCGTCCAGTACGGGCGCTACCTCCTGGCGCTCGTGCAGGGCGACCTCGGCACCTCCTTCACCCAGGGCCAGCCCGTCAGCGCGGTGCTCCTCGAGCGGCTGCCCTGGACGCTCCTGCTGACCGGCGCCGCGCTCGTCGTCACGGTCCTCGTGGGCATCCCCCTCGGGGTCCTGGCGGCGGCGCGGGCCGGCGGCGGGCTCGACCGCCTCGTCCAGGGCCTCGGCGTCACGGGGCAGTCGCTCTTCGTCCCCAGCGTCGGCGTGCTGCTCCTCTACGTCCTCGGCCTGCAGCTCGGGTGGTTCCCCATCGGCGGCGCCTACGACCGTGGCGTCTACGGCGGCGAGTGGTACCTCATCGTCCTGCACCACCTCGCCCTGCCGGCGCTGTCGCTGGCGCTCGTCCAGCTCGGCGCGTACGTCATCACCCTCCGCTCGACCCTCATCGAGGCGCTGGGCGAGGACTACTGCGCGCTCGCCCGCGCGGGCGGCATCCCCTACCGGCGCGTGCTGTGGAAGCACGCGCTCCGCAACGCCCTCCTGCCGACGACGACGCTCGTCGGGCTCCAGCTGGGCTTCCTCGTCGGAGGCGCCGTGCTCACCGAGACCGTCTACGCCTACCCGGGCGTCGGCCGCGGGATCTACGAGGCCGTCACGCAGCTCGACTTCCCCGTGCTGCAGGGCGCCTTCGTGCTCCTCGCCGTCACGGTCGTCGTCGCGAACCTGCTCACCGACCTCGTCTACGGGCTCCTCGACCCGCGGGTGCGCACCTGATGGCCGCCCCGACCCGTCCGTCGGCGCAGCAGCCGGCCGACCCGTCCGTCGGCCCGCCCTCCGGCCCGACCGTCGAGGCGGTGCCGGGGGCCCAGGCCGTGGCCGTGCCCGGCGCGCCCGCCGAGGTCGAGCAGGTCGCCGCCGGCGGCTCCGCGGCCCGCGACACCTGGCGGGCCTTCCGGCGGCAGCCCCTCGGCGTGCTCTCCCTCGGGGTGCTCGGGGTGCTCGTCGCGGTGGCCGTGCTGGCGCCGCTCCTCGCGGACTACCCCTCGGGCACCGGGTCCTCCGTGCTCGCTCCGCCGTCGGCCCAGCACTGGTTCGGCACCGACAACCTGGGCCGCGACGTCTTCGCCCAGGTGGTGTGGGGCTCCCGCTCGAGCCTGCTCGTGGCCGCGGGCGCCTCGGCGCTCGCCATCGTGCTCGGCACGGCGGTGGCCGTGGCCGGGGCCTGGTGGCCGCGGCTGGACGCCCTCGTCGGGCTCGTCGTCGACCTCGTCCTCTCCCTGCCCGTGCTGCCGCTGATGATCCTCGTGGCGGCCCTCGTCGGGCCGAGCACGACGACGATCGTCCTCGTCATCGCGGCCTTCTCGTGGCCGGAGGTGACCCGCGTGGTGCGCTCGCTCGCGCTCACGGTCGTCCGCCTGCCCTACATGGACGCCGCGCGGCTGCTCACGCCGTCGGCGACGTGGATCATCACGCGGCACCTCCTGCCGGCCGTGACCCCGGTGGTCGTCGTCTCCGTCGTCCTCACCGCGTCCCGCGCCGTGCTCTCCGCCGCCGGGCTGGCCTTCCTCGGCCTGGGCGACCCGCGCTCGTGGTCGTGGGGCCGGGTGCTCTTCGAGGCCCAGCAGGCCGGGGCCATGTCGAGCGCCTGGTGGCTCACCCTCTTCCCGTCGCTGGCGATCCTCGCGCTCGTCCTCGCGGCGACGCTGGCCTCGATCGCCTTCAACGACGCCCGCGACCCGCGCTCGCGGGTGCGCCGGTGAGCGCCGCGGCGGGGCCGCCCGCGTCCGGTGCGGAGGGCGGGCCGGCCGAGGGGGCGCGGTTCTCCCAGCGCCTGGGCCCGGACGTCCTCGCCCGGGTCCGCGCGCGGGTCGTCGAGCGCGTCGTCGCGGCGGGCCTGGCGGGCGTCGTCACCGACGACCCCGAGGACGTCGCGTACCTCACGGGCTTCTGGCACCACCCGTGCGAGCGGCCCGTCGCGGTGTGGCTCGGCGCCGACGGCCGGTGCGTGCTCCTGCTGCCCGTGCTCGAGCGCGAGCACGCGGCCCACCAGGGCGCGACCGCCGAGCTCGTGGACTACCCCGAGTTCCCCGGCGTCGTCCCGCCCTTCTCCGTGCTCGCCGACGTGCTCGGGCAGGACGCCGCCGCCCGCGCGGCGGTGGGCGCCGGTCGGCCCGTCGGGCACGCGCCCACGACGTCGTGGGAGCGCCTCGGCGCCCTCGGGGACGCCCTGCGGCGGGCCCTGCCCGCCGTCGACCTCGCGGCCACGGACGCCGTCCGGGTCGCCCGCTACCGCAAGCTGCCCGAGGAGGTCGCCCTCCACGCGGAGGCGGGCCGCATCACCGACCTCATGCTCGCGGCGGGCCGCCGGCTCGTGGAGGAGGCCGTCGACGCGGGCGGGGAGCTGCCCACCGAGGCCGAGGTGGCCGAGCACGTCACCGCGGTCGGCAGCGGCACCATGCGGGCCGAGCACGACGACGTCGTCGAGTCCGGCTTCCTCGCCGGCGGGCTCGTCTACTCCGGCCCCGGCAGCGCCCACCCGCACGCCCGCCCCTCGGGCCGGCGCCTGCGCCGGGGCGAGACCTTCATGCTCTCCCTCGGCGCCTGCGTCGGCGGCCGGTACGTCGAGGGGGAGCGCACCTTCGTCCTCGGCGAGCCCGACGAGCGCCAGCGCCGGCTGCACGACGTCGTCCGCCGGGCCCAGGAGGCGGGCGCGGCGGCGCTGCGGCCGGGGGCGCGGTGCTGCGACGTCAACGCCGCGTGCCTCGCCGTCGTCCACGAGGCCGGCCTCTCCGAGCACCTGCTGCACCGGCAGGGCCACGGCATCGGCGTCGGCATGCACGAGCCGCCGTGGCTCGAGGACGGCGACCCGACGGTCGTGGAGGAGGGCTTCGTCCTGTCCGACGAGCCCGGCCTCTACGTGCCCGGCCACGCCGGCTACCGCACGAGCGACTCGATGCTCGTGACCGCCGACGGCGCGCGTCCCCTCACCACCTACCCCCGGGCGCTCGACGACCTCGTCGTCGGGCGCTGACGTCCCGGCCGCCCGCCGGCCGCCACCGAAGGAGACAGCGTGCGCGTCACCGTCAACGACAACGAGCTCGAGGTCGAGCTGCTCGGCCCCGAGGGCGCCCCGGTCGTCATCGCCTGCCACGGCGCCCCGGGCCTCGGCTCGCGGGCCGAGCCCCGCGCCAGCTTCGGCCGCCTGGCGGACTCCTACCGCGTCCTCGTCTACGACGCCCGCGGCTCGGGCGTCAGCGAGGGGAAGGGCCCCTTCACGCACGAGCAGTGGGCGGCCGACGTCGAGGGTCTGCGGGAGTGGGTCGGCGCCGAGCGCGTCGTGCTCGCCGGCGGCTCCTACGGCGGCTTCATGGCCATGGAGTACGCCGTGCGCCACCCCGACCGCGTCCTCGCGCTCGTGCTGCGGGACACCTCGCCCGACAACGCGAACGAGGACATGGCGCGCGCCAACGCGCTGGCGACCCGGCGCGTGGACCTCGACCTCGAGAAGTTCGGCCGGATCATGGACGGTCGCACGCGCGACGACGCCGACCTCAAGGAGTGCTGGCGCGAGATCCTGCCGCTCTACGACCACGTCTACGACCCCGCGAAGGTCGAGGAGAAGGTCGAGGCGACCCACTACCGCTACGAGACCCACAACTGGGCCTTCACGGAGAACATGCCGCGCTACGACCTCAAGGACCGGCTGCCCTCCCTCACGTGCCCCGTCCTCGTGACGGTGGGGCGCGACGACTGGATCACCCCGGTCGCGTGCAGCGAGACGATCGCCCGGCTCGTCCCGCATGCTCGTCTCGTGGTCTTCGAGAAGTCCGGGCACAGCCCGCAGGTGGAGGAGGCGGAGGCGTGGACGGCGTGCGTCCGCGGCTTCCTCGACGAGGTCGTCGGCGCCGGCGCGCCCGCGGGCCGCGGCTGAGGTGGGCGTGCACGGGGGGAGCAGCGGGGGAGCCCCCGGAGCGGGCGCGGGGACGGCGACCGTGACGGGCCTGGAGCCGGCCGCCGGGGGGCCCGCCGAGGTCCGGCCGCTCGACGAGCTGGACCGGCGCATCGTCAGCGCCCTGCAGCTCGACGGCCGGGCGAGCTGGACGGCCGTCGCCGAGCGCTGCGGCACGTCGGTGCCGACGGTGGCGCGGCGGGCGGAGCGCCTCTTCGCCGACGGGGTCATCCGCGTCGCCGTCATGCCCGAGGTGGGGGCGGACGGCCCGTCGGAGTCCTTCGTGCTCCGGGTGACGTGCCGCCCGGGGCAGCAGATGCGCGCGATGGAGGAGCTCGCCGCGATGGCCGAGGTGCGCTTCCTCGCGCTGGTCACGGGCGAGGACGACATCGTCGCCGAGTGCGTCATCCCGCGGGGCGCCTCCCTCTTCGAGCACCTCGTGGACGCCGTGCAGCGCCTGGAGGGGGTCGAGCGGTGCCGCAGCGACCTCCTGCTGCACGTCTACAAGGTGGCTCACGACTGGTCGCGCCAGCTCCTCGGCGAGGGCGACGCCGCCAGCGCCGCGACGCACCCGCACTGCCAGCCGGCCCACTTCGACGACACCGACCGCGCCATGCTCGCGCTGCTGCGCGAGGACGGGCGGGCGAGCTTCCGGGCGCTCGCCCAGGAGCTCGGCCTCAACGAGTCGACGGTGCGCCGCCGGCTCGAGCGCCTGCAGATCGGCGGGTGCGTCGCCGTCGTCACCCTCGTCCCGGCCGCGGCGCTGGGCCTGGAGTCGGAGACGCTCCTGCGCATCAGCGTCACGCCCTCCCGCCTCGGGGAGGTGGCGGCGGCCCTCGCCTCCTACCGGTCGGTCCGCTACCTGGCCGCGACCCTCGACGGCAGCTCGCTGCTGTGCGAGGTCATCGCCGAGTCGACCGAGGACCTCTTCTCCTTCACGACGCAGGTGCTGGCCCCGCTGCCCGGGGTGCTCGGGTGGGCGGCCGCCATGGAGGTCATGGTCGCCAAGCGCGGCTTCGTGACCACGCCGTGGTGGGAGGAGCGCGTGCGCCGCGCCTCCCGGCCCCTCGCCGTGGAGGGGCGCCGGGGCGCCTGAGCCGCAGCGCGAGGACCGGCTGCCCCTCGGGCCGAGTCCGTCCCGGTCTGCACCGGTGCGCCCGGCGCCGCCGGCGGCCGTGACCGGAGTGTGACGCGGCTGACCGTTGACTGCGCAGTCAGCACGTCCTTACCGTCGTCCGCGCACGGTCCTGACAGCGCAGTCAACGCGAGGCGGCATGATGACGACGACCGACCCCGGAGCTCCGGCTCCCGCGGTGGTCGACGGCCCGCCCTCCGGTGAGCGCCGGGCCCCCGTCGTCGTCATGACCGACGTCGCGCGCGCGGCCGGGGTCAGCCAGAAGACGGTCTCGCGCGTGCTCAACGGCTCGGCGCACGTGCGCCCCGAGGTGCGGGAGCGGGTCCGCCGCGCCGTCGACGAGCTCGGCTACCGCCGCAACGCCGCCGCCCGCGCCCTCGTGCGCGGCCGCACGCACGTCATCGGCGTCGTGGGCCTGCGGTCGGCCCTGTACGGGGTCTCCCAGCACGTCATGGGCCTCGAGCGAGCGGCGCAGGCGAGCGGCTACGGCGTCGTCGTCGTCTCGACCGCGACCGGGGAGGCCGACGAGGTGCTCCGCGGCGTCGAGCGGGCGCTCGAGCTCGGCGCCGAGGGCGTCGTCCTCGTCGAGCCCTACTTCGACACCCGCGCCCTGCGCGGCCCGCTCGCGGGCACGCCCGTCGTCGCCGCGGCCCGCTCCGCGCACGAGGGCCAGCGGGCCTGGACGGTCGACGCCGACCAGGTCGGCGGGGTCGAGGAGGCGGTGGAGCACCTCGTGGACCTCGGGCACCGGTGCATCGGGCACCTGGCCGGGCCGACCACGTGGCGCAGCGCGCTCGTGCGCGAGCGCACGTGGCGCGCCGCCGTCGAGGCCCGGGGCCTGGCCGTCGTCGAGCCGGTGCGCGGTGACTGGAGCGCCCGCTCCGGCTACGAGGCGACGTGCGAGCTCCTCGCCCGCGAGCCGCGAGGGCGGGTGACCGCCCTCGTCGCCGCCAACGACCACATGGCCGTGGGGGCGATGCGCGCGCTGGCCGAGGCGGGCCTCTCGGTGCCGGACGACGTCTCGCTCGTCGGCTTCGACGACGTGCCGGAGGCGGCGTACCTGCCCGTGCCGCTGACGACGGTGCGCCAGGACCTCGCCCTCGTCGGCGAGCGGGCGGTGGCCAGCCTCGTCGAGCTCGTCGAGGGCCACGGCCGGGCCGACGCCGGCGACGAGCCCCGCCTCGACGTCGTGCCGGTGGAGCTCCGGGTCCGCAGCAGCACGGGCCCGGCCCCCCGCGCCGCCGGGGGTGGTCGCCCGCCGACGTGAGGAGCCGTGCCCGGCAGCGCCGGGCCGCGCCACCGCAGGACCGCTCGACCGCATGACTGCTCGACCGCAGGGACCGCAGCACGACGACGAAGGAGTCGCCCGACCATGACCGCACCCCGCACCCCCCTCCGCTCCCGCTCCCGCGGCCGCGCGCTCGCCGCGGCGCTCGCCGGGACCGCCCTCGTCCTGTCCGCCTGCGGCGGTGGGGGCGACGGCGGCGGCGGGGACGACGCCGGCTCGGACGTCGAGCCCGTGACCCAGGAGCAGATCGACGAGGCGATGTCGACGCCGACCGAGCTGACGTTCTGGACCTGGCTGCCCGACGCGCAGAAGGAGGTCGACCAGTTCGAGGCGGCCTTCCCCGAGATCTCGGTGAACCTCGTCAACGCCGGCCAGGGCCTCGACCAGTACACGAAGCTCCGCACGGCGATCCGCGCCGGCGAGGGCGCCCCCGACGTCGTGCAGATCGAGTACCAGTACCTGCCGTCCTTCACGCTGAACGGCGACCTGCTCGACCTCGGCCCCTACGGCGCGAGCGAGCTGCAGGACTCCTACCCCGAGTGGGTGTGGGAGCAGATCACCGAGGGCGACGCCGTCTACGGCATCCCGCAGGACATCGGCCCCATGGGCTCGCTCTACCGCCAGGACCTCCTCGACCAGGCCGGCATCGAGGCCCCCACCACGTGGGCGGACTTCGAGGAGGCGGCGCGGACGATGAAGGAGGCCGTCCCCGGCACCTACCTGACGAACATGCCGGGCAACGACCCCGGCCAGTTCGTCGGGCTGCTCTGGCAGAACGGCGCCAAGCCCTTCGGCTTCGACGGCGACCAGACGGTCACGATCGACCTCGACACCCCCGAGGTCACCGAGGTCGTCGACTACTGGCAGGGCCTCATCGACGAGGACCTCGTCTCGACCGACGCGGACTTCAACGACCAGTGGTACCAGGGCCTCGCCAACGGCAAGTACGCCTCGTGGCAGACGGCGGCCTGGGGCCCGGTCTTCCTGCAGGGCACGGCCGGCAACACCTCGGGCCTGTGGCGCGCGGCGCCGCTGCCCGCGTGGGAGGAGGGCGACACCGCCACGGGCAACTGGGGCGGCTCGACCGACGCCGTCCTGTCCTCGACGGAGAACCCCATCGCCGCCGCCCAGCTGGCGAAGTGGATCAACACCGACCCCGAGCCGGCGCTGACGCTGGCGCTCGACCAGTTCCTCTTCGTGCCGCACGACGTCGTGCTGGAGGACCAGGAGTTCCTCGACGCCGCGCCGGAGTTCTTCGGCGGCCAGCAGGTCAACAAGCTCTACAGCGAGCTGACCACCGAGGTCGACACCGACTTCGGCTGGCTGCCCTTCATGGACTACGTCTACAACTCCTTCAACGACACCCTCGGCACGGCCATCGACGAGGGCGGCGACATGGAGGCGGGCCTCGCCGCGTGGGAGGACGACATCACCTCCTACGCCGAGCAGCAGGGCTTCACGGTCCAGTGACGGCCCCCACCACGACCGGCTCGGCCGGGGGCGCCACCGCCCCCGGCCGGGCCGGCCCCCGCCGCCGCGGGCACAGCCCCGCCGTGCGCCGCCAGCACCGCGCGGCGTACCTGCTCGTCGCGCCGTTCATGGTCGTCTTCGCGGCGATGCTCGTCGTGCCGCTGGTCTACGCGGCCTACCTCTCGCTCTTCCGCGAGCAGCTCGTCGGCGGCCGCAGCTTCGTCGGCCTCGCCAACTACGCCCGCGCGCTCGGCGACTCCGCCTTCGGCGAGGGCGTCCTGCGGGTGAGCCTCTTCCTCGTCATCCAGGTGCCGATCATGCTGGGCCTGGCCCTGCTCTTCGCCCTGGCGCTCGACTCGGGGCGGCTCTACGCGCAGCGGTTCGTGCGGCTGTCGATCTTCCTGCCGTACGCCGTCCCCAGCGTCGTCGCGACGCTCATGTGGGGCTACCTCTACGGCCCCGACTTCGGCCCGTTCACCCAGATCGCGGAGGGCCTGTCGCTGCCCGCGCCGCCGTTCCTGTCGTCGGGCTGGATGCTCGGCTCGCTGATGAACATCCTCACGTGGGAGTTCATCGGCTACAACATGATCATCATGTTCGCCGCGCTGCGCGCGGTGCCGGCCGACCTCTACGAGGCGGCGCGCATGGACGGCGCCGGCGAGCTCCGCATCGCCTGGTCGATCAAGATCCCGGCCATCCGCTCGGCGATCCTGCTCACCGTCATCTTCTCGGTCATCGGCTCCTACCAGCTGTTCAACGAGCCGAACCTCCTCCAGACGCTGGCGCCCAACGTCATCGACAGCGCCTACACGCCGAACCTCTACGCCTACAACCTCGCCTTCACGAGCCAGGACCTCAACTACGCGGCGGCCGTCGCCTTCCTGCTCGCGGCGGGCATCGCGGTCGTCTCCTACGTCGTCCAGCTCACGAGCCAGCGGAGGGCCCGCTCATGACCGCGACGACGCCGGCGCCCACCGTCGAGGAGGTCGAGCCGCAGCCGCGGCCGCGGCCGAAGGGCTCGACCGGGCGCAAGAGCCCGCTGCTCACCGTGCTCGTCCTGCTGACGCTGCCGTACTTCCTCCTGCCGCTGTACTGGCTGGTGGTCGCCTCGACGAAGGACAACGCGGACCTCTTCTCCTCCTTCGGGCTGTGGTTCGCGGACTTCAACCTCGTGGACAACCTCCGCGACGTCTTCACGGCGCAGGGCGGCGTGTTCTGGTCGTGGATCGGCAACACGGCGCTGTACGCCGGCGTGGCCGGCGTCGGCGCGGCCTTCCTCGCGACGGCCGCGGGCTACGCCTTCGCCAAGTACTCCTTCCCCGCGGGCACCCTGCTGTTCTCGGTCGTGCTCGGCGCGATCATGGTGCCGACGACGGCGCTGGCCATCCCCACGTACCTGCTGTTCGCCGAGGTCGACCTCACGAACACGCGGTGGGCGGTCATCCTCCCCAGCCTCGTCAGCCCCTTCGGCGTCTACCTCATGCGGGTCTACGCGGCGGACGCCGTGCCGACCGAGCTCATGGAGGCGGCGCGCGTCGACGGCGCGGGGGAGATGCGCATCTTCTTCACCGTGGCGCTGCGGCTGCTCGCCCCCGGCTTCATCACCGTGCTGCTCTTCCAGCTCGTAGCGACGTGGAACAACTACTTCCTGCCGCTGATCATGCTGAGCACGCCCAGCAAGTTCCCGCTCACCGTCGGCCTCGCCCAGTGGCAGTCGACGGCGGCGGGCGGCTCGGGGGCGCAGGCCCTGTTCTCGAGCGTCATCACCGGCTCGCTCGTCTCGATCGTGCCGCTCGTCATCGCGTTCCTCTACCTCCAGAAGTACTGGCAGGCGGGGCTCGCCACCGGAGGTGTCAAGGGATGAGTCCTGCTGCAGCAGCAGGCGGCCGAGGAGAGGGCGGCGCGCCGCCCGACGACGTCGGGCGCAGCTGGGGCGACGCCCCGCTGACGCGCCCGCCCGGGGCGCCGCCGGCGCCCCCGGAGCGGCCCGCGGGGGTGTTGCCCCTGCCCGACCGCGTCCTCTTCGGCGCCGCCTACTACCCGGAGTACACGCCCGAGCCGCGGGTGAAGACCGACCTCGACCTCATGGTCGAGGCGGGCTTCACCGTGGTGCGGGTGGGGGAGTCGGTGTGGTCGACGTGGGAGCCCGAGGACGGCGTCTTCGACCTCGACTGGCTCGAGGAGGCCCTCGACGGCGCCCACGAGCGCGGCATCTCCGTCGTCCTCGGCACGCCGACGTACGCCGTCCCGATGTGGCTGGTGCGCAAGCACCCCGAGGTCGCGGCGGTGGACGAGACCGGCCACCCGCGGGCCTGGGGCGCGCGCCAGGAGGTCGACTACACGCACCCGGCGTTCCTCTTCCACGCCGAGCGGGTCGTCCGCGCGGTGGTCGGCCGGTACGCGGCGCACCCGGCCGTCATCGGCTTCCAGGTCGACAACGAGCCCGGGCTGCACCTCTTCCACAACCGCTCGGTGGTGCAGGGCTTCGTCGACGAGCTGCGCCGCACCCACGGCACCGTCGAGGCGCTCAACGACGCCTGGGGCCTGACGTACTGGTCGCACCGCCTCTCGACGTGGGCGGATCTGTGGGAGCCCCGCGGCAACGCGCAGCCGCAGTACGACCAGGCGTGGCGCGCGCACCAGGCGCGCCTCACCACCGACTTCATCGCGTGGCAGGCGGGGCTCGTGCGCGAGCTCGCCCGGCCCGACCAGTGGGTGACGACCTGCGTGTCCTACACGCGACCCGCCGTCGACGAGTACGAGGTCGACCGCGCCCTCGACGTCGCCGCCGGCAACCCGTACTACGCGATGCAGGGCGCGCTCGCCGTCCCCGCCCCGGCCGCGCCGGTGCCGCAGGGCTGGGCGACGGCGGGCACGTGGTCGGTGGTGCACAGCGCCGACCGGATGTGGGCCTCCAAGCAGGCGCCCTTCCTCGTCACGGAGACCAACGCCGGGCCCATCGGCGGGTCGTCGACGAACTTCCCGGCGTGGGACGGGCAGTGGCGCCAGGTGGCGTGGGCGATGGTCGCCCGCGGCGCGCGGATGGTCGAGTACTGGCACTGGCACACGCTGCACGCCGGCACCGAGACGTACTGGGGCGGCGTGCTGCCCCACGACCAGCGGCCCGGCCGGGTGTACGAGCAGCTCGCGCAGCTCGGCGCCGAGCTCGGGACGGCGGGCTCCCTCGTGGCGGGCCTGCGGCCCGACGCGCAGGTCGGCCTCCTCTTCTCCGTGCCCTCGAAGTGGGGGCTGGCCTTCCAGCCCTACGACGGCCCGCGCGGCGCGGGGCACTCACCCGCCGACGAGACCGCCTACGAGCGGCTCACCGGTCCGTGGGCCCGGGCGGCCTTCGACGCGGGCCTCGGCGTGCGCGTCGTCCACGACCGGCAGCTGGTGGAGGCCGGCGCCGTGGTGCGGGAGCCGGCGGACGTCGTCGCCGAGCTGCCGGTGCTCGTCGTCGCGGGGCTCTACGTGGCCGAGGACGCGCTGCTGGACTGGCTCGGGGCCTACGCCGCGGCGGGCGGGCACCTCGTGCTCGGCCCGCGGACGGGGTACGCCGACCCGCTCGCGCGGGCGCGCCGCGAGGTCAAGCCCAGCCGCCTCGTCGGCGCGGCGGGCACCTCCTACCAGGAGTTCACCAACCTCGGGGAGCCCGTTCCCGTGCGCTGGGCGGACGGCGAGCCGCCCGCGCTCTGGCCCGCGGACGCGGCGGCGACGACGTGGGCCGACGCGCTCGTCGTCGACGGTGCTGAGGTCCTGGCGCGCTACGAGCACCCGCAGCTCGGCCGGTGGCCCGCGGTGGTGACCCACCGGCACGGCGCCGGGCGGGTGACGACGGTCGGCACCGTGCCCGACGCCGCCACCGGCGCGGCGCTGCTCGACTGGTGCGCCGGCCTCGACGGAGCCGCGCCGCGGGAGGAGCGGCGCTGGGGCGGCGGACCGTCGGTGACGGTCATGGGCGCCACCGCCGCCGACGGGCGGCGGGTGCACGTGGTCCACAACTGGTCGTGGGACCCGGCGCGCGCCGTCGTGCCCGCGGCGGCGACCGACGTGCTCGGCGGCCAGGCGCTCGACGAGGGTGCCGCGCTCGAGCTCGGCCCGTGGGACGTGCGGGTGCTCGTCACCGCCTGAGGCCGCCCGCGGCACGGCACCAGCACGGACGACGGGGCCCGTCCCCTCCCACCGGGAGGGGACGGGCCCCGTCGTCGTGCGTCAGCGCCGGTCCGTCAGCGACGCACCTCCACCACGAGGTCGGCCGAGGCCTCGAGGTCGGTGCCCCAGTCGTCGGCCATCGTCGTCGTGCAGGTCATCTCGACGACGCCGGGCGCCGTCGCGGTGCCCCGCAGGACGAGCGCCGTGCCCTGGCCGGCGCCGTAGTCGCGGCGTCCGACGCGGTCCGCGGTGCCGTCGACCGGCGCGAGCGACGCCGCCCCGGCCCCGGCCTCGCCGGTGTTCGTCTGCACGCACGTCGTCGCGAGGGAGGCGCCCACGAGCGTCCCCGCCCCGGTGTTCTCCACCGACGCGGGCACCGTGAGCTTCTGCCCGACCTTCGCCCGGACCTCGTCGCGCCGCAGCTCCATCGTGAGCTCCGCCTGGGTCGGCGGGGCGGTGACGACGACGTCGAAGGTCGTCGCCGGGGTGGTGTTGCCCGCGCTGTCGCTCGCCGTGCACGTGACCTCGGTCGTGCCGAGGGCGAAGACCGAGCCGGGCGCCGGAGCGCACGTCGGGGTGACGACGCCGTCACGGGTGTCGCGGGCGGCCGGCAGCGGGTAGTCCACCGGCGTGCCGTCGGGGTCGGTGGCCACGACCTCGACGGTCTGCGGGCCCTCGAAGCGCGGCGGGAGGAAGTCCTCGTGCCGCGGCGGCAGCTGCGACGGGTCGACGACCCCCCAGTAGGCGGGGAGCACCTGCAGGTCGTCGTCGAAGGGCAGCGGCTGCTCCCACGGGCGCGGGCCGGGCCACGTGCGCAGCCAGCTGCGCGCGTTGCTGATGCCCCAGAAGGTCACCGACGCCAGGGAGTCGCTGTGCGTGCGCAGCATGGCGAAGAGGTCGCGGTAGTAGTACCCGAGCTCGGCCGCCGCCTTCTCCCTGTCCTCCGTGACGGGCACGTACGTGCCCCCGCTGCCGACGTCGGCCCCGCGGTTCTCCGTGGAGGAGTTAACGTCGAGCTCGGTGATCGCCTGCAGCAGCGACGGGTCGAGCGCGGTGACGGCGTCCATGGTGTCGTCGAGCCACTCCACGGGCCGGGCGAAGTCGACGTGCGCCTGGTGCCCGACGCCGTCGACCGGCACGCCCCGCTCCTGCAGCGCGGCGACGAGCGAGAGGTAGTCCTCGCGCTTGGACGGGATCTCGGTGTTGTAGTCGTTGATGAAGAGCTCGACCCCGGGGAAGTACTGGTCGGCGAGGCGGAAGGCCTCGTCGACGAAGCCCTCGCCGAGCACCTGGAACCAGCGGCTGTCCCGCATGTCGTGCGGGTTGCCGTTCGGCCCGTCGTCGATCACCTCGTTCACGACGTCCATCGCCCAGATCGGGCTGTCGCCGTCGGGGTAGCGCTCCGCGACGTGCTCGGAGATCGCGCGGATGTGCGCCTCCATGCGCGAGCGCAGGAGCGCCTGGTCCTCGGGGCTGCTCGTCAGGGGCCGGTCGCCGTCGAGGAAGAACCAGTCCGGCGTCTGGGAGTGCCAGACGAGCACGTGGTAGTAGACGTCAGTGCCGGTCGCGTCGGCGTGGTCGAGCAGCGCGTCGAGGTCGCCGAAGGTGAACTGCCCCTCGACGGGCTGGATCTCGGCGGGCTTGCCGTCGTTCTCCGGCGTGAAGGCGCT
Source organism: Pseudokineococcus marinus (assembly GCF_013004605.1). Lineage (GTDB taxonomy): Bacteria > Actinomycetota > Actinomycetes > Actinomycetales > Quadrisphaeraceae > Pseudokineococcus > Pseudokineococcus marinus. Next base: position 12,179 of record NZ_JABEMA010000012.1, on the reverse strand, counting down.
GTAGTGCTTCTGCAGGAGCTCCGAGGGGCGGCCGACCGTCTCGCGCGGGTCGATCGCGACGCCGGTGTGCTCGATGCCGTCCGCCGCGAGGACGTCCTGGAGGGCCGGCACGTCCTGGATGGGCGTCTCCTCGACGCCGACGACCGCGACGTCGTCGAGGTAGAAGTCGACGCCCGCGGTCCCCTCGACGTAGAGGGTGGCTGTGTCGACCGGCGCGCCGAGGGTGTAGGTGCCCCGCAGCTCGGTCCAGGCGTCGGCCGTGACCTGGCCGCTGGCGCCGGCGACGCCGTCGTAGCTCGTGGCGGTGCCGCGGTCGCGCTGGATGGTCGCGCTCAGGCCCGTGGGCTCCTGCCCGGGGGCGAGGCGCACCCACATCGAGACCTGCACCCGCTGGCCGATCGCCAGGGCGCTCGTGACGTCGAGCGCTGGGCCCTGCCAGCTCTGCAGGCGGTTCGTGGCGAGCAGGCTCGCGCTGCCGCCGTGGGCGTCGTCGGTCGTCAGGGCGACCTGGGCGTCACCGCGCGGGCCCCAGCCCTGCAGGCCGTCCTCGAAGTCGGTGCGCAGGTCGCTGCGCGTGCTGTCGCCCGGCGGTGGCGCGGCCTCGCCGACGACGCTCACGTCGTCGACGTAGTACGCCTGGGTGGCGTCGGGGCTCTCCAGGTACAGCTCGAGCTGGCTGTTCTGCGTGCCGTGCTCGTAGGTGCCGCCGACCCGCGTCCATCCGCTGTCGGTCACGGGCACCTGGTAGGCCACCGAGTCGAACGCCGCGTCGCCGCCCTGCGGGGTGCGGGCCACGCTCATCGTGACCGCGTCCTCGCCGCTGCCGTCGACGAGGCGCACCCACGCCTCGACCTCGTACGTGCCGGCGGGCATGAGGCCCAGCGCGTCGAGCGCCGGCCCGTTCCAGGCCTGGGTCCGACCGGTGGTGAGCAGGCTGGCCTCCCCGGTCCGGGACTGCGCCGTGCTGACCTCGACCTCGGCGGTGCCGCGGCCGAACCAGCCCGCGGTGCCGTCCTCGAAGCCCGTCTCGTAGACCGTCGCCGGCTCCGCGCCGGCGGTCGGTGCCAGCACCACGCCGAGCGGTGCGAGCACGCCGAGGGCCAGGGCCCCGGCTCCCAGACGTCGTCGTCCCATGGAGCTCCTCCTCGTGCGCGGCGTCGTCGCCGCGACTAAAACGATTTCTACACCGTGCCCCGGAAGGGGACCACGGCCGTGGGGCGTCGTCAAGATGCGTCTCGTCCCGATGCGCCCGGCTCGTCCGCGGCCGCCGCCGGAGAGCGGGGACGTGACGCGCCGGGCAGGATGCGAGCTCGCCGCCCGGCCGGTGCGGCGTCGGCTCCCCGGGAGGTGGGCTCCGTGCGCCCCTACGTCGTCGACGGCGGCACGGCCGTCGTCACCGGTGCCGCCGGCGGCATCGGCGAGGCGCTCGCGCGGGCGCTGGCCGCGCGCGGCAGCCACCTCGCGCTGCTCGACCGGGACGCCGAGCGGCTCGAGGGCGTGGCCTCGGCCCTGCGGGCGGCGCACCCCCTCCTCGGGGTGCGGACCTACGTCGTCGACCTCGCCGACCGGGCCGCGACGGCGCGCGCGCTCGACGCCGTCCGCGCCGACCACCCGCGCGTGACCCTCGTCGTCAGCAACGCCGGGGTGGCGCTCGGCGGCCTCTTCCGCCACCTCACCCTCGAGGAGTTCTGGTGGGTCGTCGAGGTGAACCTCCGGGCCACGGTCCAGGTCGTCTCCGCGCTGCTCCCGGCGCTGCGGGAGCAGCCGGGCTCGCACGTCGTCACGGTGGCGAGCATCTTCGGCGTCGTCGCGCCGCCCGGCCAGAGCGCCTACGCCACGAGCAAGTTCGCCGTCCGCGGCTTCACGGAGGCCCTCCGCGCCGAGCTGCGCCCCGACGGGGTGGGCGTCACGTGCGTCATGCCGGGGGGCGTGCGCACCCGCATCGCGCAGGACGCCCGCGGCGCCGCGAGCCTGTCCGCCGAGGACGTGGCGGCGGGGCGCGCGTCCTTCCAGCGCCTGCTGACGATGGACCCGGCCGACGTCGCCGAGCAGGTCCTGGACGCCGTCGAGCGGCGGCGTCCGCGCCTGCTCGTCGGCTGGTCGGCGAAGCTGCCCGCGCTGCTGGAGCGCCTGGTGCCGGGGGCCTCGACCCGGGTGCTCGGCCTGCTCGCCCGGTCCAGCGCGCCGGGCCGCCGCCTGCTGCGCGGCCGCTGACGCCCTCGGCCGCGTCGTCCCCCCCCGGGCGCGTGACCCGGACGAGACCTGCGTGTGACCGGGTCGAGACCTGGGCGTCAAGGACGGCGGCGGCCGCGCCGATGCCTCCGGGGAGAGCGCGCTGCCCGGAGCACCGGCGGCGCCGGCGCACGAGCCACCGGGGGACCTTCCGATGACGTCGACCACCAGCACCCGCCCGACCACCGCCCGCCACCTGCGTCGCGGGCTCGGCCGCCTCGCCGCCGTGGCCGCGGCCCTCGTCGTCGCCACCACGGCCTCGCTCGTCCCCGCGCACGCCGAGACCGGCGCCATGGTCGTCCCGACGACCGGTCGCGTCACCGGCGTCGTCGGGAAGTACTGCTCCTCCGGCGCGGCGCACGGGGGCATCGACATCGCGGCGGCCACGGGGACGCCCGTGCGGGCCGCCGACAGCGGCGTCGTCAGCATCGCCGGGACGCGGGCCGACTCCGCCAGCTACGGGATCTTCGTCCGCCTCCACCACGGCACGCGCTACCGCACGATCTACGCCCACCTCAGCAAGCTGGCCGTCACGCCGGGGCAGACCGTGAAGGAGGGGCAGGTCATCGGCTACGTGGGCAACACCGGCAACAGCTACGGCAGCCACCTCCACTTCGAGGTCCGCCTCGACAACGTGCGCCAGAGCGGCATCAACGCGAGCTTCCCCTGCGGGAAGACCGTCACCGCCGGGACGCCGATCGCGTGGAGCTTCCCCTCCCTCGCCCGCTGAGCGCGACCGTCCCGGGGTGAGGGGGAGCGGGATCGGCGCCGCGCCGGCCACGCCCTCGCACCCGGACGGGCGGTCGTGCGCCCCGTCCGGGCGCGCCGGCGGCGCCGGGCCCGCTCGGGCGGCAGGCTGCGGTCCCACCGACCGACGCAGGAGCAGCCCGTGAGCGACGACCCGTACCGCCAGCAGCCGGCCCCCTACGGGCAGCCCGCGCCGTACGGCCAGGCCGAGCCCTACGGCGGCCGTCCGTCGCCGACGTCGACCGCGGCGACGAACAGCAAGGCGATCGTCGCCATCTGCCTCGGCTTCGCCGCGCCCCTCGTCGGCCTCGTCTTCGGGATCCTCGCGCTGCGGGAGATCAAGCGGACCGGCGAGGGCGGCAGGGGCTTCGCCATCACCGGCGTCGTCCTCGGGGCGCTCCTGCTGCTGGTCGTGCTCGCCTACGTCGGGCTCATCGTCGCCGTCCTGGTCAACCTGGCCAGCAACGGCGGGCAGATGTCCGGCGAGCTCTTCGGCCCCTGACGGTCCGGCCCGTCGCGCGGTGGGCGGCCCTACGGTTCCCGCGTGGCGAGCCTGCAGCGGTCCCTCGGCGTCCTCCCGCTCGTCGCGCTCGGGGCCGCGGGCGTCGTCGGCACGAGCTGGATCTACACGAACGGCGAGTTCTTCGCGCGCTACGGCGCCGGAGGGGAGATCTTCGGCCTCGTCGTCGCCGCCCTGCTCGCGAGCACGGTGGCGATGGCCTACGCCGAGCTGGCGGCCGCCCTGCCGCGCGCCGGCGGCGAGGTGGTCTACGCGTACACCGCCTTCGGGCGGCGGACGGCCTTCGCCGCGGGGTGGCTGCTCATCGGCGCCTACGTCAGCTCGCTGGCGTTCTACGTCACCGCCTTCGGCTCGCTCCTGTCCGACGTGCTGCCCGGGCTGCGGACGACCGAGCTGTACCGGGTCTCGGGCGAACCCGTGTTCCTGCCCGTGCTGGCCCTCGGCGTGGGCCTGGCCGTCGTCGTCTTCGCCCTGACCTGGGTGCGTGCGGCCCTCGGGGCGCGGGCGCAGGTGCTGCTGCTCGCCGTGATGCTCGTGCTCGGCGCCGCGCTCGTGGTGGTGGGGCTGACGACGGGCTCGCCGTCGAACTTCTGGCCCCCGTACGCCGAGGGCTCCCAGCCCGTCGCGGAGACCCTCCGCTTCGTCCTGCCCGGCCTCACCTTCCTCACCGGCTTCGGGCTGGTGGCGGTGCTGGCCGAGGACGCCGACATCACCCCGCGACGACTGGGTCGCGTCGTCATCACGTGCGTCCTCGTGGCCGCGGGCTTCTACGTGCTCGTGCTGCTGTCCTCGGCGTGGGTCATCCCGTGGGAGCGGACGGCGCAGCTGCCGAAGGGCACGATCGACGCCTTCCGCGAGGCGGGCTTCCCCGTCCTCGGCGGCGCCGCCTACGCCATCGCCGTGCTCGGCCTCCTCACGAGCTTCCTGGCGCTCTTCCTCGCGAGCTCGCGGATCGTCCTGGCCATGGGCCGCGCCGGCCTGCTGCCGAGGGCGCTCGGCCGGCTCACCGGGCCGCGGTCCACGCCCGGCCCGGCGCTGGTCTTCACGCTCGTCGTCACCGTCGCCCTCGGGTCGCTGGGCGAGGCCGCGACCACCTGGTTCCTCGACACCGGTGGCGTCTACATCGGCCTGGCGTGGGCCCTGGCCGTCGCGAGCATGTACCGGCTGCCGCGCCGCTACCCCGGTCTCGAGCGGCCCTACCGGCCGCGGCTGCGCTGGGCGCCCGCGCTGGGGGCGGCCGCCGCCGTCGGCGTCATCGCCTTCGCGCTCTACCCCGGCACCAGCCTGTCGCTCGTGTGGCCGCAGGAGCACGCCGTCCTCGCCGCCTGGGTGCTCCTCGGGCTCGTGCTGCTCCTGCTGGCGCGCGGCGACGACGAGGCGGCGCGGCACGAGCTCCTCGGCCCGCTGCACGACCAGCTCGGCGAGAGCCCCGGCGGAGGCCGGTCCCGGGACCGGCGCGGTCGCGGCTGAGCCGTCCCGGCGTCCGGCCGCGACGCCCTCAGCGCAGGACGGCGCGGGCGGCGGTGCGGACGGCGTCGGCCACCGCGTCGAGGGCGGCCGACCGCAGCGACCACTGCTGCCAGTGCAGGACGACGTCGCTGCGGTCCCGCGGCGCGTCGCCGGGCGCGAGCGCCACGAGCGAGCCGTCGGCCAGCCCGGGGGCGCTCTGGAGGTCGGGGAGCATGCCCCACCCCATCCCGGCGCGGACGGCCGCGAGGAAGGCCGTCGACCCGGGCACGTGGTGGGACGGGGGGTCCACGGGCCGGCGCGCGCGCCGGGCGGCGAAGTCGTGCTGGAGCCGGTCGCCGCGGTCGTAGACGACGACGGGCGCCGCCGTCAGCGCCGCCGCCGACAGCCCGTCGGGGAACCACCGGCGGGCCACGGCGGGTGAGGCCACGGGGCGGTAGCGCATCCGGCCCAGGCGGGTCGTCGAGCAGCCGGGCACGCGGGCGGTGTCGCTCGTGACGGCCGCCATCACCTCGCCCGAGCGCAGGAGCGCCGTGGTGCGCGACTCGTCCTCGCGGCGCAGGTCCAGGCGGACCTCCGCGGCCAGAGGCGCCAGCGCGGGCAGCACCCAGGTGGTGAGGGCGTCGGCGCCCACGGCCACCGCGACCTCGGGCAGCCCCCCGTCGCCGGCGCCGAGCTCGGCCGCCGTCTGCGCGGCGGCGGCCTCGACCTGGCGGGCCAGGCGCAGCACGGCCTCGCCGGACGGGGTCGGACGCGCGGGGCGCGAGCGCACGAGCAGCACGCGCCCCGTGGCGGCCTCGAGGGCGCGCAGCCGCTGGCTCACCCCCGACGGCGTCACGTGCAGGCGCGCGGCCGCCGCCTCGAAGGAGCCCGTCGCCGCGACGGCGGACAGCGCCTCGAGCTGGCCGACGTCCCATCGCAGCCGCTGCGGGCCCTCTTCGCGCATGCTGAGAGATGCTACGGGTGGCGCAGCGACCTGATCTGGTCTTCATCGGCGGGTGCCCCGTAGCGTCGTGCCCGTGGACGCGCACGCCCTGCTCGCCGGCCTCGGGCTCGGCCTCTCGCTCATCGTCGCCATCGGCGCGCAGAACGCCTTCGTGCTGCGCCAGGGGCTGCGCGGTGAGCACGTGGGCGCCGTCGTCGCCGTCTGCGCCGCCTCCGACGTCGTCCTCATCACCGCGGGCGTCGCGGGCGTCGGCGCGCTCGTGCAGCAGGCCGAGTGGGCGCTCGTCGTCGTGCGCGTCGGGGGAGCGGCCTTCCTCCTCGGCTACGCCGCCCACGCGCTGCGGCGGGCCGTGCGCCTGGCCGACGCGGCGCTCGACGCCCGCACCGCCCCGGAGCGCGGGACCCTCGCCGGGGCGCTCACCACCGCGCTCGCGCTGACGTGGCTCAACCCGCACGTCTACCTCGACACCGTGGTGCTGCTCGGCTCCATCGCCGGCACCCACGGGGACGACCGCTGGTCCTTCGCCGTCGGGGCGGTCGCGGCGAGCGCCGCCTGGTTCCTCGCCCTCGGCTTCGGCGCCCGCCTCCTGCGGCCGCTCTTCGCGCGCCCCGGGGCCTGGCGGGTGCTCGACGCGCTCATCGCCGTCGTCATGACGGCGCTGGCGCTCTCGCTGCTCACCGGGCTCGGGGGCTGACGGCCCGAGCGCCGGCGGCGCCGAGGCCGACGGGCCCGGCGCCGGCGCGGGGACGGGGCCTCAGGGGGTGCGGCGCCAGGCCAGCCGCATCCACGGGACGTCGCCGCCGGGCGTCTCGCGGACCCACTCGGCGCTCATGGCGGCGCCGTCGTCGGCGACGCGCAGGGTCGCCCGCGCGCCCGGCGCCCGGAAGGTCCACGTGCCGGCCGCGTCGACGGACGCCGTCGACGACGCGACGCCGCCCGCGTCGTCGTAGGCCCGCGTCGGGAAGGCCCCGAGGGCGGGGTCGAAGGGCTCGAGGACCTCGAGCGCCCGGGTGCGCCTCCCGGCGACCTCGACGTCGACCTCGTGGACGACGGTCGGCCCCAGCCACCGGTAGACGTCGGTCCCGGCGACGGCGCCGACGACCGTCGTCCCGTCCTCGCCGAGCACCTCGCCCGACGCCTCCCACGTGCCCACGAGCGGGGCGGGCGTCGGGGGAGCGCTGAGCAGGGGGTCCTCCGGCGCCTGCGCCGGGGTCGCGGACCCCTCGGCCGTCGCCTCCTCGTGGGCCTCGAGCTCCTCGACCACCAGCGGGCACCTCCGTCGTCGCGCACGGCGCCGCGGCGGCGCCCGCGGGTCCATGCTGCCGGACATGACGAGCCGCATCGCCGCCATCGCCCTCGACGCCGTGGACCCGCGGCCCGTCGCCGACTTCTGGTGCGCCGTCCTCGGCTGGCAGCAGGTGGACGAGGACGCCGACGGCATCAGCATCGGACCGCCGGACGGGGCCGCCGACGCCGCCGGGCCGACGATCGACGTCCTGCGCGTGCCCGAGGGCAAGACGGTGAAAAACCGGCTCCACCTCGACCTGCGGGCCGACGGCTCGACCACGGCCGAGGAGCTCGCCCGGCTCGAGGCGCTCGGGGCCCGCCGCGTCGACGTCGGGCAGGGCGACGACGTCACGTGGGTGGTGCTCGCGGACCCCGAGGGCAACGAGCTGTGCCTGCTGCAGCGCACGGTGCAGGACGTCGAGCGCGAGGAGCCCGCCGGCTGAGCCCGGCCGGCCGCCACCAGCACAGCGACCTGCTGAACGGCGGCCCCGCATGGTCGCCGACCCCCTGACCTGCGGTGACGCGCAGCGCCCCGGCCTTCTGCAGGTCGCTGTGCGCCGCGCGTCACCCGCTGCGGGCGGAAGGAGGACCGGCCCGGGGGCGTTCCCCCTGCATGACGACGACGGCGCCGCGGACCGGCCCGGACCCCCACGCCCCGCTGCCGCCGCGCGCCCCGCGGCGCTGGGTGCCGAAGCGCGTCCTCGTGACGCGCTCGGCCGCCGAGCTGCCCCACGGGCAGCGGATCCTGCGGCGCGCCGAGGCGGCCGGGGTCCAGGACGTCGAGCTGCTGACGGGCGACCGGCTCCCGCCGCTGCGCGGCGAGGACGAGCGCTCCACGTACGCGCTCGCCAAGCAGACGCTGGCCGTCGTCGTGGCCCCGCCGAGCAAGCGGCGCCCGCAGCCCATCCCGCCGAGCGCCGACTGGCGCGTCGACCTCGCCGAGGGCTGCCCCGCCCACTGCCAGTACTGCTACCTCGCCGGCTCGCTGGGCGGCCCGCCGATCACCCGCGTCTACGCCAACCTCGAGGAGGTGCTCGACGGCGTGGCCCCGCTCGTCGGCACCGGCGGCGTCACCAGCGCGAGCGAGGACCGCCGGGCCGAGGGCACGACCTTCGAGACCAGCTGCTACACCGACCCGCTCGCGCTCGAGCACGTCACCGGCTCGCTGTCGCAGGCGATCACGCACGTCGGGACGGCCGACTTCGGCGGCCCGGTGCAGATGCGCTTCACGACGAAGTTCGACGACGTCGAGCCGCTGCTCGACCTCCCGCACGGCGGCCGGACGCGGGTGCGCCTGTCCGTCAACGCCCTCGGCGTGCAGCGCTTCGAGGGCGGGACCGCGCGGATGCCGGAGCGGGTGGGCGCCCTGCGGCGGCTGGCTCTCGCGGGCTACCCCGTGGGCCTGACGGTCGCGCCGATCATGCCGGTCGAGGGGTGGCGCGACGAGTACGGCGCCCTCCTCGACGCCGTCGCCGCGGCGACCGCCGACGTCCCGGGCCTCGACCTCACCGCCGAGCTGATCACCCACCGCTTCACCCCGCGCAGCAAGGAGGTCCTGCAGGGCTGGTACCCGCGCAGCGCCCTGGAGATGGACGAGGACGCCCGGCGCCAGAAGCGCGGCAAGTACGGGGCGGTCAAGCACGTCTACCCGGCGCCGGTGATGGCTGAGCTGCGGACGTGGTTCGAGTCCGCGCTGGCCGAGCGGCTGCCGGCCGCCCGGCTGCTGTACTGGACCTGAGCGCCGCCTCCGGCCGGGGACGGCAGGACCAGGAGGACCCGTGCCCGAGCGGACGCCCGCCACCGCGACCAGCGCCAGCCCCGCGGCGCCCGGGCTGCCCGTGGTCCCGACCCCGGACGACGGCGTCCGCCGCAGCGCCGAGCGGGTGTGGGACGAGGCCGCCCGCCCGCGCGGCCCCGAGCCGGACGCCGGGCGCACCTACACCGAGGACGAGGCGACGCAGGGGCGCCACCTCGTCGACGTCCACGACCACCTGCGCTCGGAGCTCGCCGAGCTCCACGACCTCGTCGACCAGGTGGCGGCCGGCTCCGTGCCGCCCGGCGTCGCGCGCAGCCACATCGCCACCATGACGCTGCGCCAGAACGCCTGGACGCTCGGCACGTACTGCCAGAGCTACTGCCGCGTGGTGACGACGCACCACACCATCGAGGACCAGTCGATGTTCCCGCGCCTGCGCTCGCAGGACCCGCGGCTCGGGCCGGTCGTGGACCGGCTCGAGGAGGAGCACCACGCCATCCACGACGTGCTCGAGCGGGTGGACCGGGCGCTCGTCGCGTCGGTCGCGGCGCCCGGCCCCGCCGGCGTCGCCGAGGTGCGCGCCGCCGTCGACCTGCTCTCCGACGTGCTCCTCAGCCACCTGGCCTACGAGGAGCGCGAGCTCGTCGAGCCGCTCGCGCGCCTCGGCTTCGTCTGACCCGCCGGACCGGGCCACCGACCGGGCCAGCGGATGCAGCACGGCCCCACGAGCTCACGACCGCCGCGGGCCGCGTCGCGGCCGAGCGCGCGCGACGAGCCCCTCCCGGTCGAGCGCCTCGCGGCCCGGGCGCTGCCGCAGCGGCTCCCCGGGGCTGCGTGGTCCTAGCCTGCGGCTGTGGTGAGTCCCGCACCGGCGCCCGCCTTCGCCCTGCACGTCGACGACGACCTCGAGCTCGTCCTGCGCGAGGCCTGGACGGCGGTGCCGCTGGCCGACGTCATCGCGGCGAACCTCGAGCACCTGCGCGCCTGGGAGCCGTGGGCGCAGGGCGAGCAGACGCTCGAGGGCCTCACCGCCTTCACGCGCGCCCAGCTCGCCGCGTGGCTCGAGGGCCGCGCCGTCCCCACCGCCGTGCGCTGGCGCGGTCGCCTCGTCGGGGCCGTCGGCGCGTCGGTCGACACGTGGACGGGGACGGCCGAGCTCGGGTACTGGGTGGCGGCCGACGCGCAGGGGCACGGCGTCGTGACCCGCTCGTGCCGGGCTCTCGTGGACCACCTCGTGCGCGACCGCGGCGTCGGCCGCGTGGAGGCGCGGTGCGTCGTCGCCAACGCGCGCAGCCGCGCCGTCGCCGAGCGGCTCGGGCTGCACCTCGACGGCGTGCTGCCGGCCGCGATGCCGCTGCGGGGTCGGCGCGAGGACGTGGCCCTGTACGGCCTCCCCGCCGATCGCTGGGGCGGCTGAGGGGCCGCCCCCGAGGGGCCGGCCGTCACCGGACGCCCTGCGCGACACCGCCTGCCGGGGCAGCGGTGGCGCGCCCACCCGGACGGCCCTCCGCCACGGGGCCGGTCCGGTGGTCCCGCTGGTCCGATCGGGCGAGGAGACCCGTCCGCGGTGATCATCACGGTGCGGCTGACCGGGCCCCCGGCCGATGCCCGGGCCATGGACGACGCACGCCGGCCCGCGCCCCCCACGGGGCTCCCGCTCGCGCCCAGCCGTCCCCCCGGCTCCTCCCCGGGCCGTCCCGAGGCGTCGGCGCCGAGGACCCCGGGGGAGACGAGCGCGGCCGCGTGGCGCTCCGCGGCGGGCGACCCCGGGCTCGAGGCGCTCGTGCGCGTGGCCGCCGCGGTGACCGGTGCGACGTCCGCGTCGGTCAACCTCCTCGACGGCAGCGAGCAGTGCGAGCTCGCCGCGCACGAGATCGTCCTCGGCACGACGCCCGTCGCCGACTCGATGTGCGTCGTCCGCATCGCCGAGGGGCGCACGGTGCACGTGCCCGACGCCGCGGCCGACCCCGACTACGCGGGCGTCCCGTGGGTGGACGGGCGGTGGGCCCGCGTCCGCCTCTACGCCTCGGTGCCGCTCGTCCCGACCGCCGGCGGCGCACCGCTGGGCACGCTCTGCGTCTTCGACGACGAGCCGCGGCACCTGACGGCCCCGCAGCTGGCGCGGCTCGAGGACCTCGCGCTCGCCGTGACGGCGCTGCTCGAGCGGCGCCGGGAGGCGCAGGTCAGCGCCCGCCTCGCGCAGGAGGCCGACGAGCAGCGCGACCTCGCCGAGCTCGTCATCGGCGAGCTCGCCGCGCGCAGCGAGGACATGGAGGAGCGCTCGGAGCTCATCGAGGCCGTCCTCGCCACGGTCGACGTCGCGGTCGTCGCCTGCGGCCCCGACGGGCGGCTCACCCTCTTCAACCGCACGGCGCGGCAGTGGCACGGCATGGACGCGGACACCTCCGTCGACCCCGAGCAGCTGGCCGACCGCTACGCCCTCTACGAGGCCGACGGGACGACGCCGCTCGTCGCCGAGCGGATCCCCCTCGTGCGCGCCCTCCGCGAGGACGTCGAGGTGGCGGGCGCCGAGATCGTCATCGCCCCGGCGGGCCAGCCGGCGAGGACGGTCTCGGTGTCCGGGCGCGCGCTGCACCGCGCCGACGGGACGGCGCTGGGCGCCGTCGTCGTCATGGCCGACGTGACGGCCGACCGCGCCCAGCGGCGCCTCGTCGAGGAGGCGCACCAGCAGGTGCGCGATCGCGGGGCGCTGCTCGAGCGCGAGGTCGCGAGCCGGCGCGCCGCCCAGGACCAGCTCGCCGCGGCCAACACCGAGCTCCAGCGGCTGCTGCTCGTCGACGGGCTCACCCGCCTCGCCAACCGCCCCTGCCTCGACGACCACCTCGCGCGCCAGTGGAGCGCGCACGCCCGGCGAGGGACGCCGCTGTCCGTCCTCATGGTCGACGTCGACCACTTCAAGACCTACAACGACACGCACGGCCACCTCGCCGGCGACGCGTGCCTGCGCCGCGTGGCCGACGTCCTCGCCGACGCCGCCGAGCGCGGCGGCGACCTCGTGGCCCGCTACGGCGGCGAGGAGTTCGCCGTCGTCCTCGACGACACCGACGCCGCGGGCGCGACCGTCGTGGCCCGGCGCCTCGTGGAGGCCGTCCGCGCCGCCCAGCTGCCGCACGGCGGCCCGGGCGCCGGGGGCCGCGTCACCATCAGCGTCGGGGCGGCCACGTGGCACCCCGGCGCAGGGCACCCCGGCGCAGGGCACCCGG
>NZ_JABEMA010000119.1 GCF_013004605.1 Pseudokineococcus marinus | reverse complement strand
CGCTCGCGGCGCCCCGCGCTCACGGGCGCCCCCCGGTCGCCGCGCCCGCCGGCGCCTCGACGACGACGTCCGCGCCGGAGCGCTCGAAGCCGAGCCGGCGGTAGACGGCGAGCGCCGCGGCGTTGTCGGCCTCGACGTAGAGCTCGACGCGGCGCACGCCCCGGTCCCGCAGGTGGTGCAGCCCGGCGAGGGTGACGAGGCGCCCGACGCCCCGGCCCTGGGCGGAGGGGGCGACGCCGACGACGTAGACCTCGCCGACCGGCGCGCCCCCCTCCTCCGCGGGGGTCGTCTTCGTCCAGTGGGAGCCGAGCAGGGCACCGGTGCGCTCGTCCTCGGCCAGCAGGAGCCCGGCGGCGTCGAACCAGGGCTCGGCCTCGCGGGCGCGGACGTCGTCGAGCGTCCAGGCGCCCTGCTCGGGGTGGTCGGCGAAGGCCCGCGCGTTGACGGCGAGCCAGGCCTCCTCGTCGCGCCCGGGCTCGAAGGACCGCAGGCGCACGCCGTCGACCTGCGGGAGCGGCGGCAGGGGCGCGGAGAGGTCGGCCTCCATCGTGAGGAGCTCGCGCACGCGCGCGAGGCCCGCCTCCCGGGCCAGCGCCGCGGCGGCGGGGAGGTCGCCGTGCATCCACAGGCGCAGCGCCCGCTCGCCGCGCGCCGCGAGGGCGGCGGCCAGGGCGGCGTCGGTGAAGGTGCCCTCGGGGCCGAGGTAGCCGTAGCGGCGGGGCCGCCGGCGCCCCCCGTCCTCGGGGCTCACGAGCCGTCGGTCCCGCTGCCGTCCTCGTCGCCCGAGCCGAAGCCGCCGGGGGCCGCGCTGCCGGGCGCGGGCGCGGCGGTGCGCACCGGGCGCACCGGCGCGCTGCCGCCCGCGCCGGAGCCGGAGCCGGAGCCGCCGAGCAGCGAGGTGAGGTCGATGCCCGTCGTGCGCCGCACCGTCTCGAGCGTCTCGTGGAGGTTGCCGGCGACCGAGCGGGAGAGGGCCCCCGCGCCGTCGTTGGAGATGACGGTGAGGTCGTCGATCGAGCCGAGCGGCTCGGCCAGGGCGCGGGCCATCTCGGGCAGGACGTCGACGACCATCTGCAGGCGGGCGGCGTCGCCGTACCCGGCGAAGGCCTCGGCGAGCTCGCGCCGCGCGGCGGCCTCGGCGCGGCCCTTGGCCTCGATCGCGGCGGCCTCGGACTCGCCCTCCAGACGGCGGGCGTCGGCCTGCGCGGTGCGCCGGGCCAGCTCGGCCTCGGCGGCGAGCCGGACGGCGCGGGCCTCGGCCTCGGCGCTGATGCGCAGGCGCTGCGCGTCCGCGTCGGCCGACAGGCGGGTGCGCTCGGCGGCGGCCTTGGCGTCGGCGACGGACGACGCCGCGCGGCCCTCGGCCTCGTACTGGACGGCGCTGCGGCGCGCCTGCGCCTCCTGCTCGGTCTTGTACCGGGCGGCGTCGGCGGGCTTGCGGACGTCGGTGTCGAGCTGGGTCTCGGTCAGCGTGGCCTGCCGCTGGGCCACCCGCTCCTGGACGGTGAGGACCTCCTGGTCCTGGGCGGCCTTGGCGAGCGCGCCCGCCGCCTCGGCCTCGGCCTGCGCGCGGTCGGTGTCGGCGCGGAAGGTCGCCTGGCGCAGCGCGAGGTCGCGCTCGGCCTCGGCGACGAGCTGCTGGGCCGCGGCCTCGCGCTGGGAGGACTCGCGCTGGGCGTCGGCCTCGGCGATGGCCGCGTTGCGGGCGGCCGCGGCGGCCTCGGGGCGGCCGAGGTCGCGCAGGTAGTTGCTGTCGTCGGAGACGTCCTGGATCTGGAAGGTGTCGAGGACGAGGCCCTGGTTGTTGAGCGAGGAGACCGACTCGTCGGCGACCTGGCGCGCGAAGGCGGCGCGGTCGCGGATGATCTCGTCGACCGTCAGCGTGCCGACGATGGAGCGCAGCGAGCCGGCGAGGACCTCCTGGGTGAAGGACTCGATCTCGTCCTGCTGGTGCAGGAAGCGCTGCGCGGCCGCGCGCACGTTGTTCTCGGTGCCGCCCACCTTGACGATCGCGACGGCGTCGAGGTTGAGCCGGATGCCCTGCTGGGAGACGGCGCCGCGGATCTGCACGCGGATGGAGCGCGAGGCCAGGGACAGCGCGTAGGCCTGCTCGACGAAGGGCTTGACGAAGACGCCGCCGCCCATGACGACGCGCTGGCCGGACAGGTCCATCGAGGGCTCGCCCGTCTCGGGGTTGAGCACGGGCTTGCCGCCCTTGCGCCCGACGACGACGAGCGCCTCGGACGGGTTGGCGATCTTGTAGCGCCGCACCGCGGAGACGCCCAGGACCAGGAGGACGAGGACGACCACCCCCACGAGCACCAGGGCGATGAGCGTTCCCACTGCGAGTTCCATGCCTGACCGGGCTCCCCGTCACGTCGTCGTCGCCCCGCCGCGGCGGGGACCCGCGCCGGTGCCGGCGCGCGGGCGACAGTGTGGCGGAGCGGCGCTCGCCGCGGGGCCGGGTGCGCACAGGGCACCCGTCCGAGGGCCGACCGGGGTCGACCGGGGGACGACCGGTGCCGGCCGGCGGCCTCAGGCGCCGGGCGGTCGCCGTCCGCGCGCGACGGCGTCGGCCGCCTCGTCGAGGAAGCGCCCGAGCAGCGCCAGGTCCTCGCCGTCGTAGCGCGCGAGGACGGCGCGCAGCTCGGCGGCCATGGGGGAGAAGACGTCGCGGCCGAGGTCGCGGGCGACGTCGGTGACCTCGACGACGACGCGGCGGCGGTCGGTGCCGCTGCGGGCCCGCCGCACGTGCCCGGACCGCTCGAGCCGGTCGAGCAGCGCCGTCGTCGCGGGCGAGCTGAGGCCGAGGTGGCGCGAGAGCGTGCCGGGGCTGTGCTCCTCGCCGCGGCGGTCGGCCTCGACGACGGCGGCGACGGCCTCGAGGTCGGTGCGCGCGGAGCCGTGCCGGGCGCCGACCTCGTCGACGTAGCGGTCGGTCTCCTGCACGACCCGCTGCAGGCCGCGCAGCACCGCCGCCCGTGCGGCGTCGTCGGTCCCGTCCGGGGAGTGCGCGGTCACGCCCCCGACCGTACTCTCTCCGCCATGGAGAGGTTCGCTGGTAGAGAGAGCAGGGCGCGGGCGACGGGGCGGGACCGCACGCGGCAGCGGGTGGTGCTCGGGAGCGCGGTGCTCGCGCTCGTCGTCTCGACGATCGGATCAGGGGCCTTCGGCGGCACCCCGATCGACGAGGCCGCGGACGGGACGCTGTCGGCGACGGCCACGCTCGTCGCCCCGGCGGGCCCGGCCTTCTCGATCTGGGGCGTCATCTACGCGGGCCTGCTGGCCTACGGCGTCTGGCAGCTCGCGGCCGCGCGGCCGGCCGACCCGCGGCAGCGGGCCGTGGGGTGGCTGCTGGCGGCGTCGATGCTCCTCAACGCCGCGTGGATCGTCGTCGTGCAGGCGGGCTCGGTGACGCTCAGCGTGCTCGTCATCGTCGCGCTCGTCGCCGTGCTCGCCGTGGTCCTCGCGCGACTGGCGCGCTCGGCGCCGTCGAGGTGGGCGGAGGCGCTGCTCGTCGACGGGGTCGCGGGCCTCTACCTCGGCTGGGTCCTCATCGCGACGGTGGCCAACGTCTCGGCCTGGCTGTCAGGCCTCGGCGTCGGCGGCCTCGGGCTGGGGGAGAGCGCCTGGGCCGTCGTCGTGCTCGTCGTCGCCGCGGCGGTCGGCGCGTGGCTGTCGCTGGCGTCCGGGCGGGTCGCGCCGGCCCTCTCCCTCGGCTGGGGCCTCGCCTGGGTCGCCGTCGGGCGCTCCAGCGGCGAGGACACCTCGGGCGTCGTGGTCGTCGTCGCGGCGCTCGCGGCCGTCGTCGTGCTCGCGGCGGGCGTCGCGGGCCGCGTCCGGGCCCGCCGGGCCGTGCCGGCGCGTGCCGCCCGGGTCGTCTGACCCGGCTGGCGTCGACCGGGCCGGTCTCGACCCGGCGCTCGCCGCGGCCCGGCGCTCAGCCGAGCAGCAGGGCGTCCACGAGCAGCCAGACCCCGATGAGCACGAACAGGACGCCGGCCCCGATCGCGACGGCGCGCTCGGGGAGCCGCTTGCCGAGGTGGTAGCCGAGCACGATGGCGAGCGCGTCGGCCGCCACCATGCCGACGGTCGAGCCCAGCCACGTGCCGGCGATCTCGGCGAAGCCGTCGTCGCGCGCGGCGAGGGTGATGGTCGCGAGCATCGTCTTGTCGCCGAGCTCGGCGAGGAGGAAGGCGACCGCGACGGTGAGGAAGACCGACCGGCCGGCGCGCTCGGCCTTCTGCTCCTCGTCCTCGTCGAGGGAGTCGCCCCGGAAGGTCCAGACGCCGAAGCCGATGAAGGCGAGGCCCGCGACCACCGCGATGGCGGTGGTCGGCAGGGCCGCGCCGACGGCGGCGCCGAGCAGGACCGAGGCGAGGTGCACGAGGGCGGTCGCGGCGGTGATCGCGGCGATGATGGGCCACGGGCGGTAGCGCGTGGCGAAGGTCAGCGCCATGAGCTGGGACTTGTCGCCCAGCTCGGCGGCGAAGATGACGCCGAAGCCGACGGCGGTCGAGACGAAGAAGGGCTCCACGGGTCCTCGGGAGGTCGTGCGCGCCCTCCCGGGAGCAGGTGCGCCTCCGGCCGGGCGCACGGGCGTGCGCGGCCGAAGGTCTCGCCCACCGGGCGCGCGCCGAGGGCGACGTCCGGTCCGCGGCACCGGGTGCACCCGCGCGAGCGGGGCGGCCAGTGTGTCGACGCCGCGGTTGGGGGCTACTCCCCTTCGTGAACGCGGAGGAGGCTACCAGCGGCGCCGCCGGTCCTCCGCCGTCCCCAGGGGCGGTCCAGGTGCGGCCCCTACCCTCGGGCCCGTGCCGGCCCTCCTCGCGCTCGTCCTCGCCGTCCTCGCGGGGCTCGCCGGCGCTCCCGCAGCCCGGGCCGCCGACGCGGCCGAGGACCGGTCGGCCGGCGCGGGCGTCCCCGGGCCGGTCGTGCTCGTCGGCGTGCCCGGCCTGCGGTGGGGCGACGTCACGCCCGTCGACGGCGGCGGCACACCCCTCGTCGAGGAGGCCGAGCAGGGCGACGGGCCCGGCGGCGAGCCGCAGGACGCCGCGCGGACGCCGGTGCTCGGTGCCCTGCTGCGCGACGCGGGCGTCGGTGACGTCGCCGTCCGGTCGGTGACGGCCAGCGCGTGCCCCGCCGACGGCTGGCTCGCCGTCAGCTCGGGCTCGCGCGTGCTCGACCCGCGGCCCGGCATGGAGGTCGAGGCCGCCGACGGCGAGGCCGCCGAGCCGGACCCGCAGGAGGCCGTCACCCGCTGCACGACGGTGCGCGAGCCCGTGGACGGCGCTCTGCCGCGCTGGCCCGTGTACGAGGCGGCGGCGGCCGAGCAGCCCTACGACGCCCGGCTCGGCCTGCTCGGCGACGCCCTCGCCCGCGCGGGCACGGCGACGGCGTCGGTCGGCCCCGGCGCCGCCGTGGCCCTGGCCACCTCGGACGGCTCGCTCACCGGCCCCCACGTGCCGCGGCCCCGAGAGCCGGAGGCGCTCGGCGAGGCCGTGGGCGGGCTCGTCGAGGACGGCGCGGAGCTCGTCGTCGTCGACGCCGGCAGCCTGCTCGCCGACGTCGACCCGGACGGCGAGGTGCCCGAGGAGGCCTCCGCCAGCACCGTCGAGCAGCTCGACGCCCGCGTCGGCGCCGTCCTCGCGGCGGTGGAGGACGAGGACGCCACCGTGGTCGTCGCGAGCCTGGCGGACGCCACGAGCACCGCCCACCTCGGCGCCTTCGCCGCGGTCGGGCCGGCCGCGGGGGGCGTCGCCGACGCCTACGGGGCCAGCCTCGTCGGCTCCCTCAGCACCCGGCAGGACGGCCTGCTGCAGACCACGGACCTCGCGCCGACGCTGCTGGTGACCCTGGGCGTCGACGCCCCCGCCGGGCTCGTCGGGGCCCCGGTGCTGCCCGTCGACGACTCCCTCGACGCCGCGGAGCGGCGGGCCGTCGTCCTCGACCTCGCCCGCGCGGCCCTCGAGGTGCGGCCCGTCGTCGGTCCCTTCTTCTACGCGCTCTACGGCTCCCAGCTCCTCCTCTACGGGGCGGCGATCGTCGCGCTGCGCCGCCGCTCCGGCGGGCCCCGCGGGCGCCGCCGCGTCCTCGCCTGGCTGCGCCGCGTCTCGGTCGTCGGGGCGTCGGTGCCGGTGTCGACCTTCCTCGCCGGGCTCGTGCCGTGGTGGCGGGCGGAGCCCTCGGCGCTCGCGCTCGTGGCGGCGGTCGCCGGATGGACGGCCGTCGTCGCCGCGGTGGCCCTGCTGGGGCCCTGGCGCCGCAGCGTGGTCGGCCCGCTCGGCGCCGTCGCCGCGACGACGGCGCTCGTCCTCGCCGTCGACGTCGTCGGGGGCTCGACGCTGCAGCTGTCGAGCCTCATGGGCCCCAACCCCATCGTCGCGGGGCGCTTCTACGGGCTCGGCAACCCGCCCTTCGCCCTCTTCTCGACGGGGTGCCTGCTGCTCGCGACGGCGCTCGCCGCCCACCTCGTCGGGCGGGGCCGCCGTCGCGCGGCCGTCGCCTCCGTCGCCGTCCTCGGCGTCGCCTGCGCCGTCCTCGACGGGACGCCCGGCCTGGGCAGCGACTTCGGCGGGCCGCCGGCGATCGTCCCGGCCTTCGCCGTCCTCGCCCTGCTCGTGGCCGGCGTGCGCATCACCTGGCGGCGCGTCCTGCTCATCGGCGGCGGGACGGCCGTGGTCATGGCCCTGCTGGCGACGCTCGACTGGCTGCGTGCGCCCGCGGACCGCACGCACCTCGGGCGCTTCGTCGAGACGGTGCTCGACGGCGGCGCGCTCGACGTCGTCGGGCGCAAGATCAGCGCCAACCTCAGCGTCCTGACGGGCAACCCTCAGGGGCTGCTCGTGCCGATCGCCGCGCTCTTCGTGGCCTTCGTGCTCCTGCGCCCCGGCGCCTCCGGGCCCCCGGCCCTCACCCGCGCCTTCGACCGGGCGCCCGCCCTGCGGGCCGGCTTCGGCGCGTGGCTCGTGCTCGTGCTCATCGGGTTCGCCGTCAACGACTCCGGCACCTCGATCCCCGCCGTGGCGGCCACGCTCATGGTGCCGCTGCTCACGGCGGCGGGGGCGCGGGCGCTCGAGGACGACGCCGCGGGCGCGCCGGGCCAGCGCGAGCCCGCGACGGCGTCGTCGCACTAGCCCCGACGGGGGCTCAGCCGCGCGGCGGCAGGACGGCGCCGAGCTGCCCGCGCGCGGCGAGGGCGCGGACGACGTCGCGGTACTGCGCCGCGCGGTGGGCCTGCGCCCGCCAGCCGCGGCCCGAGACGCGGTGCTGCAGGTCGCACGGCACCTCGACCACGCGCATCCCGGCGCGCAGCAGGTCGACGGTCATCGCCGTCTCCACGCCCCAGCCGGGCGCGAGGGGGCGGGCGCGCTCGAAGGCCCCGCGGGTGAGGCAGCGCATGCCCGAGAGCGGCTGCGTCGGCGTCCACCCCGTCGCGGCGAGGATCCCGCGGCGGGCGAGGCCGACGACCAGCCCCCGGCCGCCGCCGGGGGAGGACTGCGGCGGCAGGACGGCGATGCTCGCGTCGGCCTCGCCCGCGAGGACGGGAACGGCCAGCGCGGCCGTGGCAGCGGCCGTCGCGCCGAGGTCGGCGTCGACGAGCAGCAGGGCGCGGGGCTCGTCGGTCGCCAGCGCCCGTCCAGCGGCGTCGTGGACGACGCCGTCCGGCGGCTGCTCGAGGTCGCGGACGAGGGCGGCGCCGCTCTCCAGCGCCGCGGCCTTGCCGCGGTTGCGGTGGTGCCGCACGACCCGGGCCCCCGCGGCGCGGGCGGTGACGGCCGTGCGGTCCGAGCTCCCGTCGTCCACGACGACGACGACGTCGACGCCCTCGATCGCGAGGGCGGCGCGGACCGTGGCGTCGATCCGCTCCTCCTCGTCCTTGGCGGGGATGACGACGGCGAGGCGCACGGGGGGACGGTACCGAGCGGGCCGGGCGCCCGCCCGGGTCGGTCGGGCGCCCGCGGGCGCCCGACGGTGCTCACCGACCGGGAGCCGCCGCCCCGGCGAGCGCCTCGAGGACGGCGCGCGGCAGGAAGGCCAGGCGCGCGGTCTTGCCGGCGACGTCGACGACCGGACCGATCTCGAACCCCGTGCGCCGCAGGCGCTCGGCGGCCGCCTCGTTGCGGGCGTCGGGCTCGACGACGACGCGCCGGACGCCCGCGTTGCCCACCGCCAGCGGCGCGAGGGCCGCGGCGAGCAGGGCGGTGAAGCCGCGCTCCGGGTCCTCCGTCGGCGCGAGCAGCAGGTGGATCCCGAGGTCGCCCGGCTCGACGCCGTCGACCTCGCCCAGCGGGTCGGCCTGCGCGTCGTAGGTCTGCAGCAGCGCGACCGGCCGGTCGTCGAGGCGCAGCAGGTAGGCGTGGTGGGTGCTCAGGGAGTCGACGAAGGCGTAGACCTCGCGCACCTGCTCGACCGTGCGGTCGGCCATGCCCCAGTAGCGCGCCCGCGGCTCGACGACCCAGGCGTGGACGGTCGCCGCGTCGGCGTCCGGGTCGAGCCGGCGAACGTCGAGGACCCGCCCGTCGGGCAGGGGGCGCGGCCCCTCGGGCAGGCGGGCGTCGAGCGACGGGGCGGCGGGCGCCCCCTCCCTCGCGCTCGTGGCGTCGGTGGTCATGCGGTCTCCTCGGGGGTGCGGGCGGCGGGCGGGCCGTCGTCGACGGCGTCGTCGGGCCGGGTCGGGGGCACGGGCGCGAGCCGACCCGCGAGCCACAGCGGCAGCTGGTCGGCGGCGTGCGGGGCGCCCTGGACGCCGTCGGCGCCCAGCGGCACGACCCAGCGGCTCGCGCCGCGGTCGGCGAGGTCCCAGACGTAGCGGGCCACGGGGCCGCGCAGGCCCGTGTCGCCGAGCCCGTCGGGCGACAGGCCCGGCACGCTCGACGTCGCGAGCACGCAGTCGGTGTCGCCGGGCAGCGGCGAGCCCTCGCCGGGGCGCTCGACGGCGTCGTGCCACGGCGTGCCGTCGAGGCCGTGGACGGTGCGCAGGCGGTGGAGGCGGCCCCACGTCGCGGCCGGGACGCCGGCGGGGGTCGCGGCGGCGTCCTCGAGCGCGGCGAGGGCCAGCGCGCCGACGTCGACCCCGTGGTCCGGCAGCACCTCGAGCAGCCGCGGCAGCGCCGCGCCCACGCGCTCGACGGGG